>NZ_JBICKL010000044.1:0-88735 GCF_043104195.1 Pseudomonas sp. xss_2 | reverse complement strand
GGCAGCGCCAACCAAGAGCGGCGCGGTATCTGTGGGAGCGGGCTTGCCCCGCGAAGAGGCCGGAACAAACAACACAAAAGAAAATTTCAAACCTGGCATTGGCTTTGGCTTCTGCGAGAGCGCAGCGATTCGCCTGCTCTTGATCTTCATGCACGCAATTCCAGGCGCCGCAGATTCGCGACTTCAGGAGGCTGAGCAGAGGTGCCTGGAGGGCCAGGTGCGTTAGCACCCTTCGGCGCAGCCGAAGGCGCGAGATGTAGATTTGCGCAGCAAATCGTAGGCCGCGCGGGCCCGGAAGGCGCCGGCGCGAAGGGACCCGTAGCGCAGCGTAGGGCCGGATGGTGGAGCGCACGGCTTTTGGTTACTTTTGGCCACGACCAAAAGTGACCCGCCGTAAGGGCGGAAAGGTGCCTAAATGTCACCATCGCGCATGGATAAGCACCCAACCCCGCAAACCAACCCAGAGCAAATCAGCAATCAGCGAGCCTCAATGTGCGCAATCATCAACTGCACACTTTCATTCCCGCGAAACTCATTCACATCCAGCTTATAAGCCAACTCCACCCAGCGCACGGTAGGATTCGGCCAAACCTCCCGATCAATCCCAAACGCGATCCCATCCAACCTGACCGCCCCACATTCGCTCTTGAGCACCACCTTCAAATGCCGCTCCCCCACCACCCGCTGCTCGACCAACTGGAACACCCCGTGGAACAGCGGCTCAGGAAAGTGCTGCCCCCAAGGCCCGGCATTGCGTAGCGCCCGCGCCAGATCAAGGTGAAACTCCTCGACCGCCAAGGTGCCATCGGACAACAACCGCCCAGTCAGATCATCCTCGCTCAACTGCCGCCGCGTCTCTTGATCGAACGCCTCGGCAAACGCCGGAAAGTTCTCCGCTGGCAGCGATAAACCCGCCGCCATGGCATGCCCGCCAAACTTGCTGATCAATTGCGGATGCCGCGCCGCCACCGCATCCAACGCATCACGAATGTGAAAACCCGGCACTGATCGCGCCGAGCCCTTGAGCATGCCCTCGCCCGCATCGGCGAAGGCAATGGTCGGCCGGTGATAACGCTCTTTCAGACGCGAGGCGAGAATGCCGATCACCCCCTGGTGCCAATCGGCATCGAACAAGCACAAGCCATAGGGCATGGACTCGACCGGCAAATCCTTGAGCTGAGCCAGCGCCTCACGCTGCATGCCCTGCTCGATGGACTTACGATCCTGGTTCAGGCCATCGAGCTGTTCGGCCATATCACGCGCCAACGCCGGGTCTTCGCAGAGCAGGCATTCGATGCCCAGACTCATGTCATCCAGACGCCCAGCAGCATTCAATCGTGGGCCGAGGATGAAGCCCAGGTCAGTGGAAGTGATGCGCTGATGATCCCGTCGAGCCACCTCAAGAATAGCCTTGAGCCCCGCACGCGCGCGCCCAGCCCGAATGCGCTCCAGGCCTTGATGGACCAGGATGCGGTTGTTGGCATCCAGCGGCACCACGTCAGCCACGCTACCCAAGGCGACTAGATCGAGCAGTTCGCCAATGTTCGGCTGCGGCTGGCTGTCGTAGCGGCCAAGGCTACGCAGGCGCGCGCGTAGGGCCATCAGCACGTAGAAAATCACCCCCACCCCGGCCAGCGCCTTGCTGGGGAAGGCGCAGCCCGGTTGGTTCGGGTTGACGATGGCATCAGCATCCGGCAGTTGCGGACCTGGCAAGTGGTGGTCTGTGACCAGCACCTTGAGCCCGGCTGCCTTGGCTGCCGCCACGCCCTCGACACTGGAAATGCCGTTATCCACGGTCACCAGCAGGTGCGGCTGACGCTGCAGCGCCACCTCGACAATTTCCGGGGTCAGGCCATAGCCATACTCGAAGCGGTTGGGCACCAGGTAGTCGACATGCGCTGCGCCCAGCAGACGCAAACCCAGCACGCCGACGGTACTGGCCGTAGCACCGTCGGCGTCGAAGTCGCCGACGATCAGGATGCGCTGACGCTGATCCAGCGCCTCGACCAGCAGATCCACCGCCGCGTCGATGCCCTTGAGCTGAGCAAACGGCAGCAAGCGCGCCAGGCTCTTGTCCAGCTCAGCCTCGGACTGCACGCCACGGGCGGCGTACAGGCGGGTCAGCAAAGGGGGCAGGCTGCCAAGAAACGGCAGGGTCGGCGGCAGGGGGCGAGGTTCGATACGCATGGGGCCTTCAGCAATCAATAAGGGTTGAAATCAGCCGCGCTCGCCGAGCAGCCACTGCAGCTGCACTTCGTGCTGGCCACGGTCGTCAGTGACGAACACCGTGCCTTCACTGATCATCACGTCCCACTTGATGCTGCGCGGCATGTCCTTGGCCAGGACCTCCAGCACCTCTTGCGGTACCGCAGCGATGTGCAGGTTCTTCAGATTCTTGACCGCGCCAACCACCTTGGTCTCCCAGACCCGCAGGCTGCCATAGGCCAACAGGCTGGTGCGCTCGGTCCGGCGCGAGCACCAGGTCAGGCGGTCAGCGTCAGGCTGGCCGACTTCGATCCAGTGCAGCACGCGGTCGTCGAGGCTCTTTTCCCACAGGGCAGGCTCATCAACGTCCGACAATCCGCGGCCAAACGACAGGTTCTCGTTGTACCAAAGCGCGTAGGCCAACAGACGAACGGCCATGCGCTCCTCGGTTTCCGAAGGGTGACGGGCGATGGTCTGCTTGACGCTTTCGTACACGCCGCGATCGAGGTCGGTCAGGTTCAGTTCGAATTTGTAGGTGGTGGACGGCTGGGCCATGGGCAGCGGGCTTCTTGCAAGAGAAAAGTCGCACAGTCTAACTGATCCAGGCTTGCTTGCGTCGCAGCAGTATCTGCCGCTGGCGACCTATGATAAAACCACCGCTCTGCCCTGTTGCCACGGATGCCCCATGCCCACGCCCAGCAAACCCCTCGCAGGTCTTAAAGTCATCGAGCTTGGCACCCTGATCGCTGGCCCGTTCGCTTCGCGCATCTGCGCCGAGTTCGGCGCCGAGGTGATCAAGGTCGAGTCCCCCGACGGCGGCGACCCGCTGCGCAAGTGGCGCAAGCTTTACGAGGGCACCTCGCTGTGGTGGTTCGTGCAGGCGCGCAACAAGCAGTCGCTGACCCTCAACCTCAAGCATGAGCAAGGACGCGAGATTCTCAAGCGCCTGCTGGCCGAGGCGGACATCCTGATCGAGAACTTCCGCCCGGGGGTACTGGAAAAGCTCGGCTTGGGTTGGGATGTGTTGCATGCGCTCAATCCGCGCTTGGTCATGGTGCGCCTGTCGGGCTTCGGCCAGACCGGGCCGATGAAAGACCAGCCAGGCTTTGGCGCGGTAGGTGAATCGATGGGCGGGCTGCGCTATATCACGGGCTTCGAGGACCGCCCGCCGGTGCGCACCGGGATTTCCATCGGCGACTCGATTGCCGCGTTGTGGGGGGTGATCGGCGCCTTGATGGCCTTGCGTCACCGGGAGGTGAACGGCGGTGAGGGCCAGGTGGTGGATGTCGCCCTGTATGAAGCCATTTTCGCCATGATGGAGAGCATGGTCCCGGAGTTCGACGTGTTCGGCTTCATTCGCGAGCGCACCGGCAACATCATGCCGGGGATCACGCCTTCCTGTATCCACACCAGCGCCGACGGTAAGCATGTGCAGATCGGCGCCAACGGCGATGCCATCTTCAAGCGTTTGATGCAGGCCATCGGCCGTGACGACCTGGCCAATGACCCCAGCCTCGCCAGCAACGATGGCCGCGACCTGCGCCGGGACGAGCTGTATGGGGTGATCGATCGCTGGGTCAATGGCCTGGCGCTGGACCAGGTGATGCAGACCCTCAACGACGCCCAGGTGCCTGCCAGCCGCATCTACTCCGCCGAAGACATGTTCAGCGACCCGCAATTTCTCGCGCGGGAGATGTTCCTGCAAGGTCGACTGCCGGACGGCAAACCCTTCAAGATGCCTGGCATCGTGCCCAAGCTCTCCGATACCCCAGGCTCTACTGAATGGGTAGGACCTGCCCTTGGGGAACACACTGACGCGCTGCTGACTCGCCTTGGCTACGACGCTGCGGCGATCGCCCGCTTGCGTGAGGCCGGTGCGGTCTGACCCCGCGCCGCTCGCCATGCCCATGCGCGCCAGCCGTCTGCTTCGTACCCTGATCCTGCTCTGCGCTCTGCTGCCTGTGGTCGCTGAGGCCAAGGAGCGCCTGCTCTGGCTGGTGCGCGACTTGCCGCCGTTCACCATCTTCGAAGGCCCGGAGAAGGGCCAGGGGGTGATCGACCGCATGCTGCCTATGTTGATCGAGCAGATGCCCGAATACGACCACAGCATCGTGCGGGTCAATCGCGCACGCGGCATCCAGATGCTTCAAGAACCCAGCTTTACCTGCGATCCCACGCTGTTATGGACGCCAGAACGGGCGAAATATGCGCTGTTTTCCAAGCCCACACTGGGCGTGTTGAGCAGCGGTGTGGTGGTGCGTAAACGAGACCAGGCCGTGATCGAACCTTTCCTCGATGCACAGCAAGTCGATCTCAAGCAATTGCTGGCAGAAACCCGGCTCAAGCTGGGTATCGTCGCCGAGCGCAGCTACAGCGCACAGGTCGATGACATCCTGCGCCAGTTGCCCGATAGCGCCTTCAGTCGCCATTACGGCAACGACGCCACGGCGAGCTTGTTGCAGATGCAGCAACTAGGGCGTTTGCAATTGGTCCTGGGCTATTGGCCTGAAGTTCGCTATCTGATTCAACAGCAAGGTGGCAGGCTGGACGATTACCTGTTCTATCCGATCCAGGGGGTAAACCCCTATCAGTTCCTGCATGTCGCATGTTCCAACACACCACTGGGGCGTGAAGCGATTGCTCATATCGACCAACTGCTCCCCGCACTGCGCCGCGACACCCTGCCCCAGCTCTACGCCCATTGGCTCGACCCGGATTTACGCGAGGGGTATCTGCAACAGGCTCGACAGCTCACCGAGCAACCCCTGCCAAACGCCACGCCGCAGCCTTGATAACGACAAAAAGAAACCCCGGTCGCTGGGGAAGACGACCGGGGCTAATCGAAAGTCCTCGCGAACTTCCCGTGACAACCTGACGACACCGGAGCAAAGCGCCGCTGGGCTGCCATTACTGTGTCTGACGGATCGCTCAGGCGAAGGTTCCATGAATATGTTGCTGATGCTGCAGCGCTGCAATGACGCACGGCTGCAGGCGTCCTTCGGCGATCTGCAGGTCGCGGTGCAAGCCATCTACCAGATCGATCAACAGGCTTTGCTCCTGCAGTTGTCGCTGGCTGACCATGCGTTGCAAGGTTACGCTGCCGTGGCTGTCGTGCACGGTCAATTGCCGGTTTGCATTGGCGTCAACTGCGCCGAGTTGGGCCGTGTAGGGAGTCAGGGCATCATTGAGCAGTCTGCAGATTCTTTCCATCCGGCGTACTCGCTTTGTTTTGGGACATATCGGTACTGACCCTCGGACGCTGCGCAAAGTTCGCAGCTACAGGCCTGTTTCACTGAGCATGCGCGTGCAACATGACAGTTTTAAAACCTTCCCAGGCGACAACTGGGGCGCGGCCGCTGAGGCGCTTTAGCGCCTGTTCAAGCCCTGGCATCGCGATTGGCCAAGAGAGCTCAGCCAGCACCCACAAACCGCGTTGACGGGCTTCGCGCGCAAGATCCACCCGGCTTGCGCAAGGTTCGCCGACAATCAAGATCGCCCTTACCCCGTGCGCGCTACACAGATGATTGAGTATGCGTTTGCCAGCAGTCTCAGGCATGGCATGGTCGAGGATCAGCAGATCGAACAACGGTTCGCTCGCCAAACAGGCTTTGGCGGCCGGCAGGTCTTCGGCCAGGCGCACATTGAATACTCCCTGGGCATTGAGAGCCTGATGCAGGGTAATTTGCTGGGAGGGACGTTCCTGGTAGATCAGGACGTTGAGCCGATTCATGAAGCGCTCCTGGGCGGCACACGCCCGGCTTGATGTATCGGCAACTCTAGGAAACACGTTGTATGGGTGAAATAGGAAATTACTTAAAGTTGGGGGGAACAATTCCCTAAAACAAAAGAGCCCGTCACAGGACGGGCTCTTCACACGCACGCAGATCGATTACAGCGGCTTACCGCGATTACCGTGCTGGCTAACGAACGCCTGTACTGCCTTCAGGTCATTGGCCAACACCGTGCAGCGCTCTTCGCGGCCGAACAGATCGCTCAGGTGTGCCGGCAGCTCCAGCGCCTTGCCAACGCCGGCCTTCTCCACCGCTTCCGGGAACTTGACCGGATGCGCGGTACCCAGCACTACCATCGGCGTGTCGAGGCTACGGCGGCACTCACGGGCGGCCTTGACGCCAATCGCCGTGTGCGGATCGAGCACTTCGCCGGTGCTGGCGAAGACTTCGGCGATGGTCTCGCAGGTTTGCTCGTCGCTGACGGCCAGCGAGTCGAACAACTTGCGCGCTTCAGTCCAACGATCTTCATCGACGCTGAAACCGCCACCTTGCTTGAAGTTGGCCATCAGCTCGGCAATCGCCGCGCCATTGCGACCGTGCAGATCGAACAGCAGGCGCTCGAAGTTGGACGAGACCATGATGTCCATCGACGGCGACAAGGTTGCGTGCAGGGTCTCTTTGACATACTGGTTGCCGCTCATGAAGCGGTGCAGGATGTCGTTGCGGTTGGTCGCCACGACCAGCTGGCTGATCGGCAGGCCCATGTTGCGCGCCAGGTAACCGGCGAAGATGTCGCCGAAGTTGCCGGTCGGAACCGAGAACGCCACCGAACGCGCCGGGCCACCCAGCTGCAAGGCTGCGTGGAAGTAGTAGACGATCTGGGCCATGATCCGCGCCCAGTTGATCGAGTTGACAGCAACCAGACGCGTGCCTTTGAGGAACGACTGGTCGGCGAAGCTGGCCTTGACCATTTCCTGGCAGTCGTCGAAGTTGCCTTCGATGGCGATGTTGTGGATGTTGTCACCGAAGATGGTGGTCATCTGCCGGCGCTGCACTTCCGACACGCGCTGGTGTGGATGCAGGATGAAGATGTCGACGTTGTCGCAACGACGGCAGCCTTCAATGGCCGCAGAACCAGTGTCACCACTGGTGGCGCCGACGATCACCACACGCTCGCCGCGCTTGGCCAATACGTGATCGAGCAGGCGACCGAGCAGTTGCAGGGCGAAGTCCTTGAACGCCAGGGTCGGACCGTGGAACAGCTCCATGACCCACTCGTTGCTGTTGAGCTGGCGCAGCGGTGCCACAGCGGCGTGGGAGAACGCGCCGTAGGTTTCTTCGAGGATCTTCTTGAAGTCAGCATCGGCGATGCTGACGGCAACGAACGGGCGCATGACGCGGAAGGCCAGCTCGTGGTACGGCAGGCCAGCCCACGAGGCGATTTCTTCCTGGGTGAAGCGTGGCAGGTTCTCCGGCACATACAGGCCGCCATCGCTGGCAAGCCCTGCGAGCAGGACGTCTTCGAAGTTCAGGGCCGGGGCCTGGCCGCGAGTACTGATATAGCGCATAGGGGCAAACCTTTAATGCTGGGGCCCGGGCCGCGCAGGCGGCCCGCTGGCGAAATTAGTTGAGCTGTTCGACGCGGATACGCACGACCTTGCCGATCACATCCTGCAGCGATTCCAGGGCGAGGATGGCGTCGTTGATGCGTTTTTCGACCACACGGTGAGTGACCAGGATCATCGGCACCAGACCGTCCTGTTCCTCGGCTTCCTTCTGCATGATCGACTCGATGTTGATGCCGCGCTCCGAGAGGATGCTCGCCACCTGGGCCAGTACGCCCGGATGATCCTTGGCCTGAATGCGCAGGTAGTAGGCGCTTTCGCAGGCTTCGATCGGCAGGATCGGATGGGCCGACAGCGAGTCTGGCTGGAAGGCCAGGTGCGGTACGCGATTCTCCGGATCGGAGGTCATCGCCCGGACCACGTCGACCAGGTCAGCGACGACCGACGAGGCCGTCGGCTCCATCCCGGCGCCAGCGCCGTAGTACAGGGTGGAACCCGCGGCATCGCCATTGACCATCACCGCGTTCATCACGCCGTTGACGTTGGCAATCAGGCGGTCGCTAGGGATCAGCGTCGGATGCACGCGCAGCTCGATACCAGCGTCGGTGCTGCGCGCCACGCCCAGGTGCTTGATGCGGTAGCCCAGCGCTTCGGCGTAGTTGACATCGGCAGTGGTCAGCTGGGTGATGCCCTCGGTGTAGGCCTTGTCGAACTGCAGCGGGATGCCAAAGGCAATCGAGGCCAGGATGGTCAGCTTATGCGCCGCATCGATGCCTTCGACATCGAAAGTCGGGTCGGCTTCGGCATAACCCAAGGCCTGCGCTTCGGCGAGCACGTCAGGGAAGGTACGGCCCTTGTCGCGCATCTCGGTGAGGATGAAGTTACCAGTGCCATTGATGATCCCGGCCAGCCAGTTGATGCGGTTGGCCGAAAGACCTTCACGGATCGCCTTGATCACCGGGATACCACCAGCGACAGCCGCTTCGAAGGCGACGATGACGCCCTTCTCGCGGGCCTTGGCAAAGATCTCGTTGCCGTGCACGGCGATCAGCGCCTTGTTGGCAGTCACCACGTGCTTGCCGTTCTCGATGGCCTTCAGAACCAGGTCACGGGCAATGGTGTAGCCACCGATCAGCTCGATGACGATATCAATCTCTGGGTTGCTCGCGACCTCGAACACATCAGCGGTAATGGGGGTACCGGTAATCTGGCAGTTCGGGTTCTGCGAGCGCATGGCAATCTGTGCAACTTCAATACCGCGCCCGGCACGGCGGGCAATCTCCTCGGCGTTGCGCTGAAGTACATTGAAGGTTCCGCCACCGACGGTCCCCAACCCACAGATGCCTACTTTGACCGGTTTCACTGTGAACTCCCCATTGAACGGCCGGCGCTGTGCCGACCGTGAAACATGCCGTCACCCCATGACGACGGCGTACTGAATTGGATTACTTGCTTGGTGCCAAGGCCAGCTTGGCCACTTGCGGAGCGGGTTGATAGCCCGGAATCACCTGGCCGCTTTCCAGGACGATGGCCGGCGTGCCATTGACACCGATCGACTGGCCCAGATGGAACTGCTTGCCGACCGGGTTGGCGCACTTGGCGGCTTTGATTTCCTTGCCTTCGACCATCTTGTCCATCGCCGCGCGACGATCGCTGGAGCACCACACTGCCTGCAACTGCTCGTCACCTGGCGAGCCCAGGCCCTGACGCGGGAAGGCGACGTAGCGCACTTCGATACCACGACGGTTGAGCTCCGGCACTTCAGCGTGCAGCTTGTGGCAATACGGGCAGGTGGTGTCGGTGAACACGGTGATGTGCGACTTGGTTTCGCCCTTGGCAGGATAAACCACCATCTCGCCCGCTGGAATGCCGTTGATGAGCTTGGCGATGCCCTGACGTTCAGTTTTTTCAGTCAGGTTGACCGGCTTGCCGTCCTGGATCTGGAACAGGTAGCCCTGCATCACGAACTGGCCGTCAGCGCTGGCGTACAGCACCCGACCGCCCTGCAGCTTGACTTCATACAGGCCATTGAGCGGGCTGCTGGCGACGCTTTCGACCGGCACTTCCAACTCAAGGGTTTGCAAGGTCTTGCGGATCGCCTGCTCGGCACCGGCGTTGGCATCGGTGGCTGCGGCGGCGGCAAAGGTGCTGGCCAGCGCCAAAGCGGCGGCGGCGAAAATCTGGGTCACGCGCATGGGGTACTCCTGAAGACGGACGGGGCCGCAGGACGTCGCCTGCGGGAAAAATCGCGGCAACCGGGCGGCCCTTGGTGCAAACCGCTCAAGCCTACCACATCAAGCTGCGGCTGGATGAGTCCTCACGTGCCGGTCGGCGGAACATGAAAATCATTCATCCACGCGGATGGTGCTGTGCGTGCAGCTGCTGCAGTCGAGCCTTGGCCACATGGGTGTAGATCTGCGTGGTGGAGAGATCGCTGTGGCCGAGCAACATCTGCACTACGCGCAGATCGGCGCCGTGGTTGAGCAGATGGGTGGCGAAGGCGTGGCGCAAGGTATGCGGTGACAGTGACTTGTCGATGCCAGCGACCTGGGCCTGGTGCTTGATCCGGTGCCAGAAGGTCTGGCGGGTCATCTGCTCGCCACGCTGGCTGGGGAACAGGACATCGCTGGGGCGCTCTTTGAGCAACTCGGCGCGGGCCTGGCGCAAGTAGCGCTCCAACCACAGCACCGCCTCCTCGCCCATGGGTACCAGACGCTCCTTGCTGCCCTTGCCCATGACCCGCAATACCCCCTGGCGCAGGTTGACTTGATCGAGGGTCAAGCTGACCAGCTCGGTCACCCGCAGGCCACAGGCGTAGAGCACTTCGAGCATGGCGCGATCACGCTGGCCGATGGCCTCGCTCAGGTCGGGGGCTTGCAGTAAGGCTTCGACGTCAGCTTCCGACAGCGATTTGGGCAACGGCTTACCCAATTGCGGCATGTCGATTTGTAGGGTCGGGTCTACAGCGATCAGCTTTTCCCGCAACAAATAACGAAAGAAGCCACGCAGGCCAGAGATAAACCGTGCAGTTGAGCGGGGTTTATAACCTTGCTCGAGACGCCAGGCCAGGTGATCGAGGATCAGCTCGCGGCCTGCGTCCGGCAGTGCTACGCCGTGCTCCTGCAGCCAGCCGTTGAACAGGGCCAAGTCACTGCGATAGGACACGCGAGTGTTATCGGATAGGCCTTTTTCCAGCCACAGGGCGTCGAGGAATTGATCGATCAGAGGATGGTCGAGGGCGGGCATGCGCAATCGCTGGATATGAAAGTGCGTTCAGTGTTTCACAGGCGGTGATGTGTTGTCTGTACTGGCCCTATCGCAGGGCAAGCCCGCTGCCACACTCGCCGAGAAAACACTCCAGCGTGGGAGCGGGCTAGCCCCGCGATGCAGGCGACTCAGGCCGACCAGACTGGCGTAGTAGGGCCAGTACAGCCAACAACACTTATCAGGCCTCAGCCAAAACCGGCACTGGCCGCTTGTCTTCATCGATGGCAACAAAGCTGAACACGCCATGAATCGCCCGCTCACGACCATCCAGGTACATGTTCTCGACGAACACATCGACCTGCACCTGCAAGCTGGTATTGCCCACCTTGACCACCGTGCCGACCAACTCAACGATCGAGCCCGCCGGAATCGGGTGCTTGAAGTCGATGCGGTCAGTGGACACGGTCACCAGCGGCAGGCGGCAGAAGCGGGTGGCGGCGATGAACGACACTTCGTCCATCCAGGCCAGCGCGGTACCGCCGAACAAGGTGTTGTGATGGTTGGTGGTGTTAGGAAACACCGCCTTGGTCACGCGGGTCACCGACAGTTCGGTGCGGCGCTGGATTTCCTGGTCTCGGGTGCTGGTCATGATTACTTCACATCGCAAGGGCAAGGTTTCAGAAAGCAAAAAAGCAGCCCGAAGGCTGCTTTTTTTCTCGCATGGTGGCCGCAGCCACCAGTCAAACTGCACTCAGGACAGTTTTTCTTTGATGCGAGCGGCTTTGCCGGACAGGTCACGCAGGTAGTACAGCTTGGCTTTACGCACGTCACCACGACGTTTCACGGCCAGGCTGTCGATTTGCGGGCTGTAGGTCTGGAAGGTACGCTCAACGCCAACGCCGCTGGAGATCTTGCGCACGGTGAAGGCGCTGTTCAGACCACGGTTGCGCTTGGCGATAACAACGCCTTCGAACGCCTGCAGACGGGAACGATCACCTTCCTTCACTTTAACCTGGACGACAACGGTGTCGCCTGGTGCGAAGGTCGGGATTTCCTTGCTCATCTGCTCTGCTTCGAGCTGCTGGATGATTTTGTTAGTCATGCTGTGCTCCTAAGGTGGAAAACGTGATCCACCATCGATACGTTAACTATCGTTCCGCTCGCGGAGGTATTCCTCGAGCAGCTTCTTCTCTTCTCCAGAAAGTGAGCGACTTTCCAGAAGATCGGCGCGTCGTTCGAAGGTCCTACCAAGGGACTGCTTCATCCGCCAACGCCGGATATGTGCATGGTTGCCACTTAGCAACACGTCGGGTACACGCTGATCCGCATACACCTCAGGTCGGGTGTAGTGCGGGCAATCCAGCAAGCCATCGGTGAAGGAATCTTCCTCCGCCGAGCCTACATGCCCTAAAGCTCCGGGCAGCAGCCGCGTAACCGCATCGATCAGGACCATGGCCGGCAGCTCGCCACCGGAAAGTACATAGTCGCCAATCGACCACTCTTCATCGACATGAGCCTCAATAAAACGCTCGTCAATGCCTTCATAACGACCGGCGATCAGGATCAGAGATTCCTGTTCGGCCAGGCCTTGAACCGCCTGCTGATCCAGCTTGCGGCCCTGTGGCGAGAGGTAGATCACCTTCGCCGCTGCTCCAGTCGCTTGCCTGGCGCTAGCCAAGGCATCTTCCAGAGGCTTGATCTTCATCACCATGCCCGGACCACCGCCAAACGGCCGATCATCCACTGTATGGTGGCGATCAGTGGTGTAGTCCCGCGGATTCCAGCAGGTGACTTGCAACAAGCCCTGCTTCACCGCGCGGCTGGTAATGCCGTACTCAGTAATGGCCGAAAACATCTCGGGGAACAACGTGATGACTTCTACGCGAAGGTTACCCATCAGTTAGAAATCCGCGTCCCATTCGACTCGCATCACGCCTGCTTCCAGGTCGACTGCCAGCACGCATTGCGCCGTATAGGGCAACAAACGCTCGCGATCATCCAGGCTGCCTGCGCAAGGCTTGACCACCATTACATCGTTCGCGCCGGTCTCCAACAGGTGATCAACCTTGCCGAACAGCTGTTCGTCTTGATTGATGACTTTCAGACCTTGCAACTGGTACCAGTAGTACTCGTCTTCAGTCAGGTTGGGCAAAAGGCTGCGCGAGATGCAAATCTCATAACCGCTCAGAAGACGTGCTTCATCACGATCGTCGAGCCCTTTGAGCTTGGCGACCAGCTCCTTTTTATTGGAACGGCCACTGACCAGCTCGACCTGCTTGACCGACCCTTCGCGCCGAAGCGTCCAGTTACGGTAATCCAACAGGTTTTCAATCGGATCGGTAAAGGAATACACCTTCACCTCGCCGCGAACGCCGTGAACCGAAAAAATCTTGCCAACAACGATCAGGTCATCAGCATTTTCTGGCGTCGCGTTCATACTGTTCAGGCAGCAGCCTTGGCAGCTTCCTTCAGCAGCTGAGCAACGCGCTCAGACGGCTGTGCGCCGATGCTCAGCCAGTGAGCAACGCGGTCTTGTTTAACGGACAGACGAACTTCCTGACCACGAGCGATTGGGTTGAAGAAGCCAACCTGTTCGATGTGGGAGCCGTCACGCGGGTTACGCGAGTCGGTTACGGTCAGTTGGTAGAACGGGCGCTTTTTGGAGCCGCCACGGGCAAGACGAATGGTAAGCATTGAACATCGTTCCTGTAGTCGGTGCTGCAAATCATAATGCACAGCGGGCACACGGGTGCCCGAAAGGCCGCACATTCTCAAGGAATATCCGGACTTTTGCAAATGCCTTTTTACGTTGAGAAAAAAGGCCAGCCTGCCGATTCGCGATTTAAGCTGCCTTTATATAAGGCAGCGGTGTACCCGCCGAGGCGGGGTTCGGTCGACAGCGGTTAGACTGGCGACCAAATTCGGGTTTACAGCTTGGGCATGCCGCCACCAGGCATCATGCCGCCAAGGCCGCGCATCATCTTGGCCATGCCGCCCTTGGCAGAGAATTTCTTCATCATCTTCTGCATCTGTTTGTGCTGCTTGATCAGCCGGCCGACATCCTGCACCTGGGTGCCGGAGCCCAAAGCGATACGACGCTTGCGCGAACCGCTGAGCAGGTCCGGGTCGCGGCGCTCGGCCGGCGTCATGGAGTTGATGATCGCCTCCATTTGCTTAAACTGCTTCTCGGCCGCGCCCTGCGCGTTGCCCATCTGCGACAGGTTGACCCCGCCGATGCTCGGCAGCTTGTCCATCAAGCCGCCCAGGCCGCCCATGTTCTTCATTTGCTGCAGCTGGTCGCGGAAGTCTTCGAGGTCGAAGCCCTTGCCCTTCTTGAGCTTCTTGGCCAGCTTGTCGGCCTTGGCCTTGTCGATGTTCTGCTCGGCCTGCTCGATCAGGCTGAGCACGTCACCCATGCCAAGGATGCGCGAGGCGATCCGGTCTGGGTGGAACGGCTCGAGCGCTTCGCTCTTCTCGCCCATACCGATGAACTTGATCGGCTTGCCGGTGATGGCGCGCACCGACAGCGCAGCACCGCCACGGGCGTCACCGTCGACCTTGGTCAGCACCACGCCAGTCAGCGGCAGGGCGTCACCAAAGGCCTTGGCGGTGTTGGCGGCGTCCTGACCGGTCATGGCGTCGACCACGAACAGGGTCTCGATCGGCTTGACCGCAGCGTGCAGGTCCTTGATCTCGTCCATCATGTCGGCGTCGATGTGCAGACGGCCGGCGGTGTCGACGATGACCACGTCGATGAACTTGAGCTTGGCTTCGCGGATTGCCGCTTCAGCGATGGCTACGGGCTTCTGGCTGATATCGGACGGGAAGAAGGTTACGCCGATGTCGTTGGCCAGGGTTTCCAGCTGCTTGATAGCCGCCGGACGGTAGACGTCAGCCGAGACCACCATGACGCTCTTTTTCTTGCGCTCTTTAAGGAAGCGCGCCAGCTTGCCGGCAGTGGTGGTCTTACCCGCACCCTGCAGACCGGCCATCAGCACTACCGCAGGCGGGGCCGAGTTCAGCGCGAGGTCTTCGTTGGCCGCGCCCATCAGGCTTTCCAGCTCGGCCTGGACGATCTTCACGAACGCCTGGCCTGGGGTCAGGCTGCGCGACACTTCGGTGCCGACCGCACGCTCTTTGATGCTGTTGACGAAATCCTTGACCACCGGCAGGGCGACGTCGGCTTCCAGCAGCGCCATGCGCACTTCGCGCAACGTGTCCTTGATGTTGTCTTCAGTCAGCTTGGCCTTGCCGGTGACATGGCGCAGCGTCTGTGACAGGCGGTCGGTCAGGTTTTCGAACATGGTGATCCTTTCAGGCTTGGCAAAGCCGAGGTTTGTCAGGCGCCCAGGCGCAAATCGAACACGCGCAAGGCACAGCAAGCCGGCGATTATAACCAAGACTGCTCGCGGCGCACACCATGCTCGGATGGATGCACCTGCCGTGTGCAAAATAGGCCTGCGACTTGGACCCTGGCGCAGCGAGCTCAGCCGTGAACAGGCCAGCATGATCGATATCAATGCCCCAGCCTGCCCGCAGACTTCCTTGGCAGCGGCGTTCTATGCCAAACTCCCTCTCTTTCAGGGCTTGCCTACCAGGACTTATGCTCTCTTCACCCAGTCTTATCCCCAATCTGATCGCCGCCGGCCTGTACATCGCCGCCGCGCTCTATCACGGCAGTCGCCTGGCCCAAGGCACCCGCGCCGACAAACGGCTGCTCGGCCTGCTCGGTGCCATCGCGGTGATCGCCCAAGGCGGCGCGCTGTTCTTCCAACTGCTCACGCCGCTGGGCCTGAGCCTGGACTTCTTCAGCGCCTCCAGCCTGATTGCCGTGGCCGTCATCGGCCTGACGCTGCTGGCCTGCCTGCGCATACCCGTGGAAAACCTGCTGGTGTTGCTGTTCCCGCTCGGCGCTATAACCGCCCTGCTGGCCCAGTTCGCGCCACCCGGTACGGTACCGCTGATCAATGAAGAACCGGGGATCCTCGCGCACATCCTGCTGTCGATCCTGGCCTACGGGCTGTTCACCATCGCGGTGTTCCAAGCCCTGCTGCTGCTACTGCAAGACCACCAGCTCAAGCACAAGCACCCGTCCGGACTGATCCGCAACTTCCCGCCGCTGCAAACCATGGAAAGCCTGCTGTTTGGTTTCCTCTGGGCCGGCTGGGCGTTGCTATCGCTATCGCTGATCTCCGGCTGGCTGTTCCTCGACAACCTGTTCGCCCAGCACCTGGTGCACAAGACCCTGCTCGCCTGCGTCGCCTGGATCGTGTTCAGCGTCTTGCTGTGGGGGCGTACCCGCCTGGGCTGGCGTGGACACAAGGCGATTCGCTGGACCCTGGCCGGTTTCTGCCTGTTGATGCTGGCCTACTTCGGCAGCAAGCTGGTACGCGAATTCATCCTGCACATCTGACGGTCACCTATGGATAGCCTGCCGTTCGCCCCGCTGCTTGGTACCTTGGCCCTGGCACTGCTGTGGGCGGCGTTGTTTACCGCGGTCGATGCAGCCCGCCAGTTACTCAATGGCCATGCCCGCGGGACAGAAACCGGCGAACCCAACCTACCCGCCCAGGCACTGGTGTTCGGCGCCAGCCTGGGCAAGCTGCTGGTGCTCGGCCTGGCTTGCCTGATTGGCCAACGCCATAGCGGCGAACATGGCTTCTGGCTCGGCGGCCTGGCCGCCAGCCTGGCGCTACTGGTACTGGCCGAGTACCTGCCGCGGCGCCTGGCCCGGCGCAACCCCCAGGCCTTCGTCAGCCTCGGTGCCAGCCTGCTCAGACTGCCGCTGACCCTGCTACAGCCCTTGGCCTGCCTGCTCGACGGCACGGCCAAGCTGATCCTGCGCCCGTTCCGCCCACAGCCCACAGCGGTTGCCTTGCATGAGCAGGAACAGCATGAGGACGATGACCAGCAGCACGAGACGGCCCGCCATGGCCTGCTCGATGGCCTGCAAGCGCTGGACAAGATCACCGTCAACGATATCCTGGTGCCGCGCAACGAAGTCGATGGCATCAACCTGGACGACCCCATCGAACAGATCATCGAGCAACTGATCGTCAGCCGGCATACCCGCCTGCCGGTGTACCACAACGACATCAACCAGGTTGAAGCGATCCTCAACACCAAGCTGATCAGCCACTTGCTGCCGCGTGCCGAGCTGACCCTCGAAGCCCTCCACGGCGCCTGCTACGAGCCTTACTTCGTCCCCGAAAGCACCCCCCTGCAACTGCAGCTGCTGAATTTCCACAAGCAGCAGCGGCGCCTGGGCGTGGTGGTGGATGAGTATGGCGAAGTGCTGGGCATCGTTACCCTGGAAGACATCCTCGAGGAGATCGTCGGCGAGTTCGAAGACGAGCAGAGCCTGGACAACCCGCACATCCACCCCCAGGCCGATGGCCGTTTCGTCATCGAAGGTACCGCTTCACTGCGCGAACTCAACCGTAGTCTGGGCTGGCACTTGCCCTGCGACGGCGGGCCGAAGACCCTCAATGGCCTGGTCACCGAAGCGCTGGAGAGCATTCCAGCCAGCGCCGTGTGCCTGAAAATCGGCCGTTATCGCCTGGAAATCCTCGAAACAGAGGACAATTGTGCCAGCAAGGTACTGGTCTGGACCGTGACCCGATAGCTATACTCCGGTCACGCTTACCCAGCCCTGCCGTCCCGCCCGCTACCCGCGCCCGGCGTCACACGGCCAGTCCGCTTCACTGATAGCCCTGCGGTCCTGCTTCAGCACCCCGAACAGCCCCGCTCCCCTCCTTATCCCCTGGGCCATCGTCAGTCGAGCGACTCACAACAATACGCTCCGGCGCCCGCGCGCCCGTGCCTGCCTGGGCACAGTGCGGCTTGCCAGCGAGCATCTGACTGTCAGGGATCTACGCAATGACAACCAGCAGCACCTTCGCCGACTCGACCCCGGCCGCGCCGGTCAACTCGCCCGCGCGGGTGGCCACCGCCAGCTTCATCGGCACCGCCATCGAGTTCTACGACTTTTATGTATACGCCACCGCTGCTGCGCTGGTGATCGGCCCGGTATTCTTCCCCTCGGGGTCGGGCACTGCGCAAATGCTCGCCGCCTTTCTCACCTTTGGTATTGCCTTCCTTGCCCGGCCACTGGGCTCGGCGCTGTTCGGCCACTTCGGCGACCGTATCGGGCGCAAGTCGACCCTGGTCGCCTCGTTGCTGCTGATGGGTGTTTCGACCACAGCAATTGGCATTCTGCCTGGCTACGACAGTATTGGCGTCTGGGCGCCGATCATCCTTTGCCTGCTGCGCTTCGGCCAGGGCCTGGGGCTGGGCGGCGAATGGGGTGGCGCGGCGTTGCTGGCCACGGAAAACGCCCCGCCGGGCAAGCGCGCCTGGTTTGGCATGTTCCCGCAACTGGGCCCGTCGATCGGCTTCCTGGCCGCCAACGGCCTGTTCCTGAGCCTGGCACTGACCCTTAGCGACGAGCAGTTCCGTGACTGGGGCTGGCGGATTCCGTTCCTGCTCAGCGCCGCGCTGGTGCTGGTCGGCCTGTACGTGCGCCTCAAGCTTGAAGAGAGCCCAGTGTTCGCCAAAGCCGTGGCCCAGCACCAACGGGTCAAGATGCCGGTAGTCGATCTATTCGCCAAGCACTGGCGGCCGACCCTGCTTGGCGCTGCGGCGATGGTGGTGTGCTATGCGCTGTTCTACATCTCCACGGTGTTCTCGCTCAGCTACGGCGTCTCTACCCTAGGTTACAGCCGGGAAACCTTCCTCGGCCTGCTGTGTTTCGCGGTGGTGTTCATGGCCCTGGCCACGCCGCTGTCGGCCTGGCTCAGCGATCGTTACGGGCGCAAGCCGGTGTTGATCGCCGGCGGTCTGCTGGCGGTGGCATCGGGCTTTACCATGGAGCCGCTGCTGACCTCGGGCTCGACCACGGGCGTGGCGCTGTTCCTGGCCATCGAGCTGTTCTTGATGGGGGTGACCTTCGCGCCGATGGGGGCATTGCTGCCCGAGCTGTTCCCGACGCATGTGCGCTATACCGGCGCCTCGGCAGCCTACAACCTGGGCGGTATCGTCGGAGCGTCGGCCGCACCGTTCTTTGCGCAGAAACTGGTGAGCCTGGGCGGTTTGAGTTGGGTGGGAGGCTACGTGTCGGCAGCAGCGGTGCTCAGCTTGATTGCTGTGCTGTGCCTGAAAGAGACGCGTAACGCAGAGCTCTAAAGCCAGGCAAACATCGCGGGGCAAGCCCGCTCCCACGCTGTATGAGGCAGGCAACACCGAGGCTGGCGACGCTGCTCTGCTCCCACGCAGCCATATGAGGATTGCGTGGGAGCGGGCTTGCCCCGCGATTGACGTTAGAACTCGACTTTGACCGCCTGCGAAGCACGGGTCGCCTTGGCCCGCGCCGCTTCGATCGACTCATCGCGCGCCAGGCACACGCCCATGCGCCGTTGGCCGTTGATCTCGGGCTTGCCGAACAGGCGAATGGCGGTGTCCGGCTCGCTCAAGGCAGCACCGAGGTTGGCGAAGCTGGTCTGCTGCGACTGGCCTTGCGGCAAAATCACCGCCGAAGCCGATGGGCCGAACTGGCGCACCAGCGGAATCGGCAAGCCGAGAATCGCCCGCGCATGCAGGGCGAACTGCGACAGGTCTTGCGAGATCAGGGTCACCAGGCCGGTGTCATGCGGACGCGGCGAGACTTCGCTGAACCACACCTGATCGCCCTTGACGAACAGCTCCACGCCGAACAGACCCCGCCCGCCCAGGGCATCAGTAACCGCCTTGGCCACCCGCTGCGATTCGGCCAGCGCCTTGGCGCTCATCGCCTGAGGCTGCCACGACTCTTGGTAGTCGCCCTTCTCCTGACGATGGCCAACCGGCTCAAGGAAGGTAGTGCCGCCCACATGGCGCACGGTAAGCAGGGTGATTTCGTATTCGAAATCGATAAAGCCTTCAACGATCACCCGGCCCTTGCCAGCACGACCGCCTTCTTGTGCGTAGTCCCAGGATTTCTGCAGGTCAGCGTCGCTGCGCAGCAGGCTCTGGCCCTTGCCCGAAGAACTCATCACCGGCTTGACCACGCAGGGGTAGCCGACATCGGTGACAGCCTTGGCGTAGTCCTCGAAGGTGTCGGCGAAGTGGTAGGGCGAGGTCGGCAAATCGAGCTCTTCAGCGGCCAGGCGACGGATGCCTTCGCGGTTCATGGTCAGCTGGGTAGCGCGGGCGGTAGGCACCACGTTGAAGCCTTCGTTCTCAAGCTCGACCAGGGTGGCGGTGGCGATGGCTTCGATTTCAGGGACGATGTAATGCGGCTTCTCAGCCTCGATCACCGCACGCAGGGCAACGCCGTCGAGCATGTTGATGACGTGGCTGCGATGGGCAACCTGCATGGCTGGGGCATTGGCGTAACGGTCCACGGCGATCACTTCGACGCCCAGGCGCTGCAGTTCGATCACCACCTCTTTACCCAGTTCGCCGCAGCCGCACAGCAGTACTCGGGTCGCGGTGGGCGACAATGGGGTTCCGATACGGGTCATTTCAGGTCCTCGAAGGCGTCCGGGGCTGCGTCAGGCTGTGCGCTGCCCGCTGAAAAAGGACCGATATTCTACATCAGGTTGCGGGCGCGCCGCAGGTCAGCCTGCCAAGGCGTTTTTCCGCGCTCGCCAGGTCATCGCCAGCCACACCGCCGTTACCCCAGCAAACTTCGACGCCAGCGCGGTACCAGCGACCGCGGGTGTCAGCGCGCCGATCATGCCGAAGAAAATGAAGGTATCGACGGGAATGCTCAGCGCCGAACTCAGCCACAGGCGATCGCGCAGCGGCCGACGGGTGATGCTGAACACCAGCCAATCGATCAATTCGGAGACGAAGAAGGCGGTAGCGCTGGCCAGGGCGATGGCCGGTTCCGAGGTGATGTAGGACAGCAACAAGGCCGCCAGCATGGCCAGCAGCGCGCCGTGACCATAGCGGGTCTGCACCATGTCGCGCAGGATGAACACCAGCCCGCCCCAGGCAGACCAGATCACGTCCAAGTGCGGGGCGCTGGAAAAGGCGTAGTTGATCAGCACTACGCTGCTGATATAGGCGATCAGATAGAACATGGCTGGCAATCGTCGGACAAGCCGCACAGATTACTTGATTTTCGAGTCAGCGCCAGCCTCTTCGCGGGTAAATCCGCTCCTACAGGCTCAGCGTAAATCCTGTAGAAGCGGGCTTGTCCCGCGAAGAGGCCGTACGGCCACCGGTAAATTCAAAGGCCGAGGATCATCCCCGCCGCCACCGCCCGCTCATGGCACAGCTTGAGCACCTGGCGACGTTCAGCGTTATCCATCCGCCCCCAACGGGTAATCTCCGCCACGCTGCGCTGGCAACCGGTGCAAATGTCCTGCTCATCCAGCGCACAGATACTGACGCAGGGCGAAGCCACGGGGCGTTCGGCGTCACTCATCTCAATCCTCCTGCGGGGCCAGGTCGCGTGCATAACGTTCGGCGTTGTGCACGTAGTGAGCAGCGCTGGCTTCCAGCATACGCTTCTGCGCATCGGTCAGCTCACGCACCACTTTGCCGGGCGAGCCCATCACCAGCGAGCCGTCAGGAATTTCCTTGCCCTCAGGGATCAGCGCATTGGCGCCGATGATGCAGTGCTTGCCAATCTTCGCGCCATTGAGGATCACCGCGTTGATACCGATCAGGCTGTAGTCGCCCACGGTGCAGCCATGCAGCATGGCGTTGTGACCAATGGTCACGCCCTTGCCAAGGGTCAGCGGCGAACCCATGTCGGTGTGCATCACCGTGCCGTCCTGGACATTGCTGTCCTCGCCGATGTCGATCAGCTCGTTGTCACCGCGCAGCACCGCACCGAACCAGACGCTGGCGCGCGCTTGCAGGCGAACCTTGCCGATCAGCGTGGCAGTGGGCGCAGCCCAGCTGCTGGGATGGGTCTCTACCCGCATGTCACCCAAGCGGTATTTCATGGATAGCTCCTCACGGTCTGGCGAGTGGCGGGGTCGACCCCGCTCAGTTCTGGATGAAACGCTCTGGTGGCTTGTGCAAGCTGATGCCGGCATCGAACAGCAGGTTGACCAGCTCGACGATCATGATCGCCGACAACCCCCAGATCTTGTACTCGCCATAGCGATAACTAGGCACGTACCAGCTGCGCCCTTGATAATCGATCCGGTGGGTGTGGTCACGCGGGTCCTGGCGGAAAAATTCCAGCGGAACGGTGAATACTGCCGCGATCTCGGCATCATTGGCGTGGTATTCGACGTAATCGGGGATCAAACCGACGAATGGCGTCACCTTCAGGCCATGCAGGGAAATCAGCGGACTGAGCGGGCCGATCACCTCGACCAGGCCTGGCGGCAAGCCGATTTCTTCCTGCGCCTCGCGCAGGGCGGTGAAGATCAGGTCAGGGTCTTCCGGATCGCGCCGCCCCCCCGGAAAAGCCACTTCCCCACCATGGGTGGAAAGCCCCTGGGCGCGCAGCGTCAGTACCAGTTCGGGCTCTTCGCTGCGGGTGATGGGCAAGAGTACCGCCGCCTCGGGAAAACGGCGATCCGCCTCCAGTGACGCGGGGATATGGTTGCTCATTCGGCGAAGAAGCTCGTCCAGCATTACGCACTCTCGATTCCAAAGCCTGGCCTGCATGATGCACCAAAAGCCCCAAGGCACCCAAGCCCTGCCAGGGGGCGGCTTGCGGCCCATGCCCCAGGCGCGCCAAGATAGGCTGATCTTAAGGGAAGCAAAGCATGAATTTCTGCAGCGCGTGCGGCCAACCGGTCATTCAACGGATACCCGAAGGCGATAGCCGCTTGCGCTACGTCTGCGAGCATTGCCAGACCATCCATTACCAGAACCCGAATATCGTCGCCGGTGTGCTGCCCATATGGGGGAGCAAGGTGCTGTTGTGCCGTCGGGCGATCGAGCCGCGCCGGGGTTTCTGGACCCTACCGGCCGGTTTTATGGAAAACGGCGAGACCACCGACGCTGCCGCTCGTCGCGAAACGGTCGAGGAAGCCTGCGCTCGGGTCGGGGAAATGAGCCTGTATCAGCTGTTCGATTTGCCGCACATCAACCAGGTGCACCTGTTCTTCCGCGCCCAACTGGCGGATCTGGACTTCGCCGTGGGGGTAGAGAGCCTGGAAGTGCGCTTGTTTGAGGAGGAGGAAATCCCTTGGGGGGAGCTGGCTTTTCGGACAGTCACTCGCACACTAGAATGCTACTATCGCGACCGCATCAGGCAGCACTTCCCCATAGGCCATGAATACCTGCCGCCGATGAACGTCTCGTCGTCCACTTAAATCGTTTGCAGGGATACCGTTTCATGCGTTGGTTGCTCGCCCTCTTCTGCCTCAGCGTTGTATCGGTGTCCCAGGCGGCCTTCACCGAGACGATCATTCGCAAACCCCAGACGCAGGTGCAAACCCAGGCGCCTGCGCAGGAACACCCGCTGATCGACAAAGTACTGGTGATCAAGTCCGAACGTCGCCTACAGCTAATCAGCCGTGGCGAGCCGCTCAAGACTTACCGCATTTCGCTGGGCAAGCAGCCCAAGGGCGCCAAGGAGCGCGAAGGCGACAAGCGCACCCCCGAAGGCTTCTACTGGCTGGACTGGCGCAAGGTCAGCGACCGCTTCAACCTGGCCATGCACATCTCTTACCCGAATATCAGCGATGCCGCCAAGGCACGCCGTGAAGGTGTCGCTGCCGGCAGCATGATCATGATCCACGGCACGCCGATCAACGAAGACTATCCGGAGTGGTATTTCCATACCCTGGATTGGACCGAGGGCTGCATCGCAATGCGTAATGACGACATGCGCGAAGTGTGGAGCATGGTCAAGGATGGCACCATGATCGAGATTCGTCCTTAAGCTGCGCTATTTATTCTTACTCGCACCCCGACCAATGAGACTTTGGTTCAGCTGCTCCCGCAATGGGAGCAGTGGCTAAGCAGTTATTTTGCGGCTGCGCGTATTAAATATGTACTGACCACTTCTAACCAGAAATAAATCCTACAAACCAAGCATTGGGCCCCAGCTAGGGGACTTAACAAAGCTTGCTCGAAACTCGTCGTAGATCCCCCGCAGTCATTAGACATAATTGGACAACTAGGCAGGCTGCCCACTTAATGCGGCGTTAATTTCACTTACCTCCGCTCTCATCTCTCCAACTTTCCCACACGCCAACATCCGCTACCCCACGTGGCGGATGTCATATAACCACATTCAAACAAATGTCTTGATCCTTAGAATTCACGCAAATGGATTCCTTTTTTCTTACATCATTTGCGAGGTTCTTCAATGTCATCCTGGGTGCACCCTATTGCCCGCAGCTTACTTGCCTGCGGCGCGATTACGCTGCTGACGATTGCCCCTACCCAGGCCGACCCTGCCAGCCAGCAACTACGAGACCAGCAGCAAGCTCAGCGTCAACGCGAACAGCTGCAGCAACTCGAGCGTTTGCAACGCCTGCAACCGATCACTTCGCATGATGACAGGAGCGCTTTCACCGACACCTCAGACAACTGCTGGTCGATTACCGGTGTGCGCCTGACCGGTAATCAAAAACTTCCAACCCACCAGTTGCAGCCAACCGTACAAGCGTTGTCGCAGCCTTGCATGGGCATCGCCAGCATCAACCAGCTGCTCAAGGGCCTGACCCAGCAGTATGTAGAGGCAGGCTACCCGACCAGCCGGCCATACCTTGCTCGCCCTCCTAAGCATGAGCAACCGCTGGATATAGTCATCATCGAAGGATTCGTCGAATCGATCGAGCTGACTGACGGCGAGCTGCCGCTATCACTCCAAGGCGCCTTTCCCGGCCTGCTGGGCAAACCACTGCATCTTCCGGATATCGAGCAAGGGTTGGACCAGCTCAATCGATTGCGTGCCTACGATCTAGGTATCGAGCTACTCCCCGGCGAACTGCAGGGTGGAACCCGGGTAGTGGTGCAACCTCGCCAAGTCACTTCACCCTGGCACTTGGACACACGCCTGGACAATCGTGGCAGCGAGCTGGTCGGCCGCCACCGCCTGAACCTGGGGCTTGGCCTGGACAGTCCACTGGGAATGAACGGCGACCTGCGCTTGTCGATGGCTTCGACCGTATTCAATGCGCCCGGTCAGAGCCGCGGGCTCAACCTCTACTACAGCCTTCCCTACGGGCCCTGGACTTTTACCCTCAACGCCAGCCGGATGAGCTATCGCGCACCGGTACCAGAAAGCCACATCGTCAGCAACGGCAAGAGCCGTTTCCTTGGCCTTGGCGCCGAACGGCTGCTGTGGCGTAACCAGCGCGGCATACTCAGCGCCACCGCCCGAGTAGATCGCAAGCAACTGATCACCCGCTCCGATAGCACCGTAATTAGCTTGCAGAGCCCGACCCTGGCCACGCTGGAGGCGGGGCTCAATCTGCTCTGGATCGACCGTGGCCTGTGGAATGCTTACTTGGGCGTGAGCCAGGGAATGGCCTGGTTTGGCGCCGATCGCCCCTTGCCACAAGCGCAGACGCCGCGACCTGATTTCCTCAAGTACCGCGTCAACCTGTTGCATCTGCGCCAGGGACCTGGGCATTGGCCTTGGCGCTGGCAAAGCGAGCTGACCGGACAATACAGCGCCGATGTCTTGCCAGCGGTCGAGCAATTCCAACTCAGTGATGACTCTGCCGTACGCGGGTTCCGCCAGCACACCGCCTCCGGTGCCAGCGCTGCGGTCTGGCGCAATACCCTCAGTCAACCACTTGACCTTGCCTGGACCCACTCAGTGCAGGTGCGCCCCACCGTGGGGCTTGACCTGGGCTGGACCCGCTTCGCGCGCGCCAGCGCTTCGCAACGCTTGGCCGGTGCTGCAGCAGGGGTCGAACTCAGCCTGCCGCAAAGCCGCCTGCGCCTCGATTACCAGCGCGCCCTGTATGCCAGTGACAAGCCCGCAAAGGGCCTGGAGCGCGGCTACTGGGTGCTGGACTGGACCCTGACCATCTGATTTCCCCCTACCACCACTGAAAAAAGTGATCCTGTCTATGCCCCCCTCCTCCCCCCATCGCCTGTCCGCCAAGCCAGATACCCTGCGCTGGACGATCTTCCTCGCCCTGCTAGGCACGGCCAGCGTGCACGCCCAAGGCGGCCTGCAACCGAAGTTAGATTTGGGCAGTTCGCCCATCATCAACCATAAGCATGGCGTGCCTGTGATCAACATCGTCGCCCCCGATGCCAATGGTCTGTCGCACAACAAATTCATCGACTACAACGTTGGCAAGCAAGGCGTCGTGCTGAACAACGCCTTGCAGGAGGGTGGATCGCAACTGGCAGGCATCCTGACTGCCAACCCTCAGTTTCAAGGCCAAGCCGCTTCGACCATTCTCAACGAAGTCGTTAGCCGCAACGCTTCGCTGATCGAAGGCACTCAGGAAATCTTCGGTCAGCGAGCTAACTACATTCTCGCCAACCCCAATGGCATCACACTCAACGGCGGCCGATTCATCAACACACCTAAGGCGGCCTTCGTAGTCGGGAAGCCCGGATTCCAAAACGAGCAGTTGCAAACCTTCGAGACGCTAAACGCCGACGGCAGACTGACTGTTAAGGGCGATGGTCAGACTAATACCGAAGGTGCCCTGTACCTGATCGCACCACGCCTGGACAGCACCGGTCTACTCGCAGCGAAAGACAGTCTCAACATCACCTTGGGCCGTAACCTCATCAGCAAACGGGAGGGCAAGATCATCAGGCACGAGTCCGGCAGCCTATCGGACATTGATGCCAACCTACTCGGCGCAATGTATGCGGGCCGAATCCAGATCCGCAGCACCGCCGAGGGTGCAGGCGTGCGCATGGGGCCGATCAGGGTTGAAGCCGACCACGACATCCTTATTGATTCAGCAGGTGACTTAGAGGTCTTCGGCGACCCGATATCCTCCAGCACGCTTAAAGCCAAACAAGGTGGGTTACGACTCAAAGCCGCTGGAGACCTGACACTACGCGCGGTTGATGGCTCTGCCCAGCGGATCGCTGTTACCGCTGGAAAAAAGCTGAAGCTTGATACTGAGACCGATAAAAAAGAAGACCGTCACAACGACCAGGTGCAAAAGCGCTTTACCACCGTTTACCGACCACGCGGCACCCAGTTGCACAGCAGCGGTGACATCAGCCTGCAATCGCATGGCGATATGGAACTGCAAGCCGCCACCGTTCAAGCGCAGGAGGGTCTGCGCCTGGAGAGTAAAGGCAACATAGATGTCAGCGCAGCTATCGAAGAAACCAATACCAGACGCTACCAACGCGAAAACAGCGACAAATCTTGGCGTGATGCTACTTACACCTCTGACACCCAGCAAAAAGCACATGCCAGTACATTGAGCGCCAACCACTTGGAGATCAAAGCAGCCAACGCCCTGGACATCAAGAGCAGCAACCTCGAAAGTGCAGGCCACCTGCAACTTGAGGCCAGAGATATTAATCTGGCTGGTCAAAGGCTTGAGGACGACGTTCAACGTTGGGCGACCTCTGACCGCCATGTATCCAAAGCCCCAGCCAATAAACACCAGCGACCATGGCGCTATTCCGGTACTAACGTGACGGCGGCAACCCTCGCCGCCCAGGGCGAGCGGATCACTATCCGCGGCAGTGAAGTGACCAGTAAGGGCGATGCACAGCTCCATAGCACCAAGGGCTCACTGACAGTGGCGGCAGGTTCTTCTGGTGAAAGCACAATTACCTCTGACCACAAGGTGTTAGGCCTCGCGTTGAGCCATGCCGTCCATCAACGGCCGCAACTCAGTAATATCAAATCTGGCGCTAACTTGGACCTCTCCAGCACTGACGATTTGAAGATTCTGGGGGCGCGTATCGAGGCGGCAGGGCACATGAATGTAAAGGCCACTAAAGCCCTGGTAATCGATAGCGCACTTGAACGCAACGACTTTTCAACCCTGAGCGCTCTGCACACATTTGATTTTGGTACCCGCGAAACCCAGCCCGCGCAAGATGGCAAGCCCGGTTCTCACCAATGGGAGTTCTATGGCGGCTATCGCGCACCTGTGACGATTAAAGAAAGTGTTCAATATAAACAGCACGCCAGTGAACTTGCAGCAGCTTCGCTGAGCCTTCGCAGCGACACTCACCTACGGGCCCGGGGTGCCAAACTCAATGCCCGGGCGGGTGATCTCAACCTGCAAGGCAACAAGATTAGCCTGACCGCCGTTGACGATACACTATCGTTTTCCAGTCGTTTAGATGAGCTCGGCGAGGGCGTGGCGCTCAGCGTTGGTGTCGAGCGAGTCGGCTTCGGGCTGGAAGTACTGCAAAGCACCGAAACCTCAAAAAGCGAAAACAGCAAGGTGCAGCGCAGTGAACTGCTAGCTACAGGCAATGTGGCGATCAATAGCGACAATGATCTGCTCAATGAAGCCAGTCGTATCGACGCCGGCAAGCACCTCAAGATTCACGCTGGCAACATCGTGAATCGCGCGGCATCGAACGAACTTAAACTTGCGGCAGACAGCAATCATTGGCGTGCCAGCCTCGGTGCCAGCCTGGAATATCACGGCCTGACCAAACCCATTGTGGAGATAGTGGAAAGCAAGCAAGCTGACCGCTTTCAGCAAGATTCGATCGTCGATGCGTTCACTCCACCAAGCGTTGGCATTGACGTAACTTTTCGCTACAAAGATCGCCAGGAGAACTGGAGCAAAGAGTACGCACAGGTCAATGAATTGTCCGGCGCATCAGTCGAGGTCAAGGCCGCTGTCATTGATGACCAAGGTACCACCTGGCAAGCGCGCACCGGCCTATTGGAGATCAATGCGAAGCAGCACAACATGCTGGCCGCGCACGATACCAGCGTGCACACCGTGCATAACCTTAGCGCAGATATCGATACTCGCGTTGACACCACCACAGGTAAGGATGTCGGGGTACGCCTCAACGGTAAGGGCGGCACGCTTGATACAGTTGAAAACACCAGCAAGGCGGTGGTGGGCAGCCTTCAAGGTCGAGGTATAAATATCAGGCTTAGCGGTGATGGCGTTTATCAAGGCAGCCAAATCAATGCAGCTACGGGTGGGGTACATATTCTCAGCGGTGGCTCGTTGTCGGTGCTTCAAGCAAGCAGCCTGAGAAGCAAGGAATCAGGCTCGCTCAATGCGAAGGCTCGACTCAAAGTCAGCAGTAAGCCGGGCGAAAAGGGTGCGGAATTTCGCGGTTACTTCGATACGGCTGACAGCTCAAGTTCAAAGTCCGTGGCTAAGGTGGCATCGATCAAGGCAGACGGTGAGGTACTCCTGAACAGCGCTGGCGATCTACTGCTTGAAGGAACACGGATTGGTAGTGAGGCCGCCAAGGTCGGCGACATCAATTTGCACAGTGGCGGGAACTTGCAGATCAGCTCAGCCCGTAACACGCATAAGGCGCAAAGCAACAGGCTAGATGGCGGTCTGGAAGTGTCTGCCAAACAAGGTGACACCAAAGGTGGGGGTATTGGCGGCCACCTGGGATATGGCAGTGTCGACGAAGATGACATCGAGGCTGTAGATAGCCATTTACACAGCAACGGCCAGTTGACGCTCTCCAGTCGTGCTGACAACGAGCGAGCCCTACATCTACAGGGTGTGCAGGCATCAGCCGGGCTCATCCAGTTACAGGCATGGAATGGCGGCGCGCTGATTGAATCCTCGGCAAACCAGACAAAGCACAACAACCTCGATATCACCGGAGGTGTAGGCGGTCTAAATCAGCAGGGCAAAACCGCTACCGAAGGCCTATGGCTGCGCGGCAAACTCGACCTGGACCTGCGCGATAACCAGACGTGGAACGCCAGCACATTTACAGCGCGAACCATTGCTTTGAATAGCAAAGGCGATACCCGGCTGCAAGGTACCAGCCTTAAGGCCGATCATATCCAAGGCACTATCGGCGGCGACCTGCAAGTTGAAAGCCGCAAGGATAACGTCGACACCTGGATTGCGGATGTCGATGTACGAGCGAGCCACGAGAAAAACCCGCAGGGCTGGGCCAATACAGTCGGTTCGATTGCCGGGCCGTGGGGCCAGGAAGCCAAGCAGCAGCTTAAATTCTTGACCAAGCACAAGCCCGAGAACTACTTGGCACCCGACATCTATGTAATGCGTGAGAAGCGTGACAATGTCGCCCATCAAGCAGGGCTTGAAGGTGCTGAGGGGATCGATCTGAAGGTCGGTGGCGCTATCAATCTGGTGGGTGCCCGCTTGGCGTCAGCTCATGGCGATGTCGCGCATAGCGCAGAAAAGGTGACCACTGAGACCTTGACCGGCAATAACTACCGGGTGGACGGGGGCATCAAGTTCTCCACTTCATTAGTCGAGGAGGCACTGGCCCTGGTGAAGCAATCCAATGAAAAAAGTACTGCGGGCAATCCAAGCGGGTTCAATCTGTACGGGCTCGCTCAGGGCAGTTACCTGAACCACGATCAGGAATTGGTATCGAGCATTCAAGGACAAGCCAAGTGACTATTGCCGCCAGTTTCTTCACGGCAATGCACCGCGCCGTCGCTGATAGTCGATAGCCTGACTACCAGCCAACCTTGCGCTGCCCTACCCTCTCGGTTGGTCCCAACCATTGCAGGGCGCGCAAGATTGGCGTCAGGGCAGCATCGTTTTGTAGCTTAAAGTCGACCTTGGCGCGCCGTGCCGACAGGTCGGCATCCAGCTCCAACTGATGCTGTCCTGGCTGATTCAATTGTCCGAACAGATGCCAGCCGCTGCTGCAGTCCATCTGCATTGATCCACGCCCAAGGCCAAGCGACCACGGCTCGACCAGCGCCAGATCCTCGATAGATATTTGCCCATCAGCCCCGCTGCAGCGTGCGCCCGCCCCCCGCATGCGCAACGTACCTTGCCATTGCCCCGCCAATCGGTAACCGGTCGCCACCCTGGCCTGGCCAGACAACGCTTGCAGTTCTGCCTGCCAATTCCATGGCCACCCCGACAATCGTGCTTGCCAGCCCTGCCCCTGAAACCCCAGGTGCACTTGCGTTTGCAAGGGCCACGCAGTGATTTCCCAGCGCAATGGCCCCACCGGCCCCCACTGCACCGCCTGGCCGCGCCAGAGGCTGCCGCTGACCCCACTGATCGCCAGCCCTTGAGTGAGCCAACGGGCCGGCAGTTCGGCCAGCAGCGTGACGCTGAAAACCAGTAACAGCCATACAGCCCCATGCCACCTCACGGCTGCACCTGCACAGCGAAACGTAGCCCTTGGTCCCCCTGCTCCAACGCCCATTGCAGTGGCTGAGCGCCCTCCGCCTGCAATGCCAGCAACCACTGCTGCAAGGTTTTTTCATCGCTCACCTGACCGCGCAACTGCCAACCCCCTTCATTGGAGTCGATCTCCTGCAGGCTGATCTGCCGCGCCTGGGCTGACTGGCGCAAGCGATCAAGCCCCATTGGCGGAGCATCGCGCAGGCTCGCCGCCGACTCGGCCAACGCCTGCCACTGGGCCAGTTCACGCCACTGCGCCAGCCCTTCGCGCACCGCCAGCGACAGCACCAGCATTGCGATCAGCGCCCATGCAAAGGGCATGCGGTAGTGCTGCAACAGCTCACGATTCATCACACCGCTCCCAGATCGAAGACCACGCGCCACTGCGCCGCCTGCCCAGCATTGCTCACCTCGACTTGGGCACCAGCCTGATTGGCCATGTCCTGCCAGGCAGGTGCAGTGCCCTCGCCGTCCAAGTGCACATGCCAACGCTGCCCATCGAAGCGCACCGCTTGCAAACGCCAACCAGGGTGCTGCTCCAGCCACGCCTGCAATTGCCCTTGCAGCCCATCGAGCTTGCGCAGGCGCAACTGCCGTTCATTCGCAGCGTCTCGCAAGCGTTTGAGCGCCACGCTCGCCTGACGCAACGAGGCCTGCTCGCCCGTTACTGCCAGTACCTGCTGGCGATAGAGCTGGGCCTGGCGCCATTGCTGGCTCAGCCACAAGCCCGCCCAGGCCGTAGCCAGAATCAGGCAAGCCGCCACCAAGCGCAGCTGCCCGCGCGGCAGGCTCAAGCGCGCACGGACGCGGCGCTGTTCGACCAGGCTGGGCAGGCTGTCCAGCGCTACCAATTGCGCCGGCCAACGCCCCTCGATGCAATCGATTCGCAGCGTTGCCCAGGGCACCGCCGGGGGATCGCCGAGCCCCCGCGGCCACGACAGCCAATGCTCGCGACCATCACTGGCAACACCTTTGTATAAATCCTCATGCTCATGCGGCCATCTCCAGCCAGCCCCGGGGGCCGAGGCCGGTAACAGCTGCAGTTGTGCCCAGCAGCGTTCAATCGAAAGCCCCCAGTCGGCGCACTGTTTGCGCCAGCCATCGAGCTGCGCACGCTCCACCAGCGCCAGGCGCAACTGTCCAGGCAGGCGTTCGATACAGGCAAACAGCAGCTGATCGCTGGCTTGCAGCAGCCGGTCTTCCAGCAGCAACGGCCACTCGTCACGCTTGAGCCCCGGGGGGGCTGGCAGTTGGAAATGGCTGCACAGCTGGCCAGGAATGATCAGCGCCACCCGTGCATCGAGATCATTGGGCGGCTCGCCCTGCCCTTCTCGGCTCGGCACGCCGCGCTCAACCAATAGCCAGTCCCACGGCTGCGCGGCAGCACCCGGTCGCAGCAACAGCCACGCCCGGCGAGGGCCACGGCGACGCCACTTAAGTTTCATCCGGCCTCCGTTCATGACAGCCCATGTGGCAATGCAAAGGTGCAGACATAAGGTGCTCCATCACGCTGCAATTGCACGCGCACGCCACGACCGGGGTGCGCGGGTTGATCCGAGGGCCAGGCCAGCCAGCGGCCACCCTGGTGGTAAAGCACCTGCCATGCGCTGACCCGCTCCAACCGCTCGCGGACCACCCAGTGCGGCTCACCTGCGGCGTACAGGTCCGCCGAGGTTTCCAGCAGCAGGCGCTGCTCACGTGGATCAAAGCGCAGGCGCTGGCGTTGCAGGCGCGAGCCGCCCTCGGCTTGCGGCCAGGCCGCGACAGCCACCCACAGCAGCTGGTTGTTCTGCGCCTGCCAGTCGAGCCAGCGCGTGGCCAACGGCAAGCGCTGCTCGTAGACCCGGCGCAGCACCGGGCTATCGAAACGCCGCTCCAGGGCCAGGCAGAACTCCAGCACACCGGCATTGGCGGCGGGTGACGCGAGCCGCTCGCGCACCTTCAGCCAGCCGTTGACCAAGGCCGCAAGCATGATGCCGAGCACTGCGGTCAAGGCCAGCGCAACCATCAGTTCGATCAAGGTCAGGCCTGCTTGCTGACGCTTCATGGGCGCTCCAGAAATACGCTGTACTGGCCTAGCGGCAGGCGCTGATCGCGGTCGGCGAACAGCTGCAGATCACCTCGGCGCAGGTCGCGCACGCCGGTCCTGCGCAATTGCAGTTGCCAATGGCAGGCTTGGCCGCCTTGATTCAGCACACCGCTGTTGTGGTTGGCGGCTGGCCAATACTGCTCGACGGCAAAGCGTGCTTGCAGCTCGCGGGCACAGAGCAGGCCCAGCCGGTGCTGTTGGACGCTGTCCTGTACCGCCAGCCGTTGGCGCAAAACCTGGCTGGCGATCACCGCCAGCACGGCGGCGATCGCCAGGGCCACAGTCACTTCCAACAAGGTAAAGCCACGCTGGCCACGTTTCATGGCGACGAAGCCGTGCGCAGTTGTCCGGCGCGATCCCACTGCCAGCGCTGGCTGCCCTGCGGCCACTGCCACAGCACGGCACCAGGGCGTGCCCAGCCCTCGGGGGTGAAGATCAACTGCGGCGTGCGACTGGCTGGCCAATCGGGGCGCAGGCCCTTGGGCCAGTCGCCCAGGCGCGCTGGCTCCAGCACCCAGCCCTCCTTCTCGCGCCGAACCAACTCCGGGCGCTGGCCATTCCAGCGCAGCCCACGCAGTTGCCCGGCATGCCGAGCCAGCGCGCCCTGCTCGCGAACGTGCCCGGCCAGTCGATCCAGGGCCTGCTCGACGCTGCTGTTGCCACTGTCGAGCCAGGCCACACTCAGGCCCGTCATCAAGCCAGCGATGGCCAGCACCACCAACAGCTCGATCAGGCTGAAGCCACGCTGGCCGCTCACCCTTCACAGCTCCCAGTTGCCCAGGTCGGCATCGAGCTCTTCGCCACCCGGCACGCCGTCGGCGCCCAGCGAGTAGACATCGACCCGACCATGTTCACCGGGCATGCGGTACTGGTATGGCGTACCCCACGGGTCCTCTGGCAGACGGCGAATGTAGCCATCGCTGCGCCAGGCACGCGGCAGCGGCTCCTGGGTAGGTTTGTTCACCAGTGCGGCCAGGCCTTGCTCGCTGCTGGGAAAACGCAGGTTGTCCAGCCGATACATATCCAGCGCCTGCTCCAGGGTGGCAAGGTCGGCCAAGACCTTCTGGCGCATGGCCTTGTCCTGGTTGCCCAGCACACTGGGCGCGACCACGGCGATCAGCAGGCCGATGATGAAGATCACCACCATGATTTCCATCAGGGTGAAGCCCCGCTGGCGGGTACGTCGATGTCGCATGTTGGTGCTCCTTGTCATAGTTGCAGGCCTTGGTTCAGTTGCATGATCGGCAGCAGCACGGCCAGGACGATGAACAGCACCACGGCGCCCATCACCAGGATCATCAGCGGCTCGAACAGCGCCATGGCGGTGTCCACCTGGCGGGCGAAACCGCGCTCCTGGTCATCGGCCACCCGTTCGAGCATGTCAGCCAACGTGCCGCTGGCCTCGCCACTGCCGACCATGTTCACCAGCAGCGGTGGAAATTGTTGGCTGGCATCCAGCGCCCGGTGCAGGCTGGTGCCGCCCTGGACTTGCTGGCGCACCTGCTCCATAGCCAGGCGAATGCGTCGGTTACCGACGGTTTCGGTGGCCACCTGCAACGCTTCGAGCAGGGCCACGCCACTGCTGCAGAGGATCGCCAGGCTGCGCGCCAGGCGGGCGCTTTCCAGCACCTGCAACAGCCCGCCAACACGCGGCAGGCGCAGCAGTAGCTCGTCGCGGCGCAGGCACCAGTGCGGTTTGCGCAGCAACCAGCTGCCGAGCAGTGCCAGCAAGAGTGCTGCGCACAACAGCCACGGCCCGGCACTGACCAGGCCCTGGCTGATGCCAATCAATACTGAAGTGACCCAGGGCAAGCTCTGCCCGGAATGGGCGAACTGCTCAGTGAGCTTGGGCACCACGAAGGTCATCAGGCCGACCACCACCGCCAGCGACACGCCCATCAACACGCTGGGGTAGATCAAGGCGGTGCGTGCCTTGTGTTGCTGGCGCTGCACTTGCTCAAGATGATCGGCCAGGCGCGTCAGCACCTGGGCCAAACGCCCCGAGCGCTCGCCCGCTTCGACCAACGCGCAATACAGGCCGGTGAATGGCGCGCCTTGCCGGGCGAGGCTGCGCGCCAGGCCCAAGCCCTCGGCCAGCGCGCCGCGTACCGACACCAACACGGCCTGCAGGGCGGGTTGGCGCAGCTGCCGCTCAAGGGTGGCTAGAGCATCGACCAGGGCAATACCGGCGCCGGTGAGGGTCGCCAATTGGCGAGTCAATTCGCACAACTGCGCGCGATTTAATCGCTGGCGACGCGGTTGCGCCGCGGCGCTGCCCTGGCGCTTGAGCTGCCGGGCGAACAGCCCCTGCTCACGCAACAACTGCCGCGCATGACGCTCGCTGTCGGCCTGCAGCGTAGCGCTGTGGCTTTTGCCGGCCAGATCGACTGCCTGATAGCGATAGGTCGGCATAGGCTAGCCCTGTACCACACGCAGCACTTCGGCAAGGCTGGTCTGGCCTTGGCGCAGGCAATCGCTGGCCATGCTCACCAGGCTTTGGCGGCGCTCGGCAAGATAGCCCTGCATGGCCAGTTCGCTGGCGCCGTCATAGAGCAGCGCGACCAGGCCTGGGTCCAGTGCGATGAATTCATACAGGCCCAATCGCCCGTTGTAGCCACTGCCTTGGCAGTCGTCGCAGCCGACCGCATGAAACGTGCCGCCCAGCGATCCCAACTCTGGCCATAGCTTGCGTTCAGCCGCCTGCAACGGCTGCTCTACAGCACAATGACACAGCCGCCGCACCAGGCGCTGGGCCAGCACGCCGCGCAGGCACGAGGCGATCAAGAACGGCTCGATGCCCATGTCACGCAAGCGCGTCACCGCGCCCACAGCGCTGTTGGTGTGCAGGGTCGACAGCACCAGGTGCCCGGTGAGGCTGGCCTGCACGGCGATCTGCGCGGTTTCCTGATCGCGGATCTCGCCGAGCATGATCACGTCCGGGTCCTGGCGCAGAATCGCCCGTAGCCCGCTGGCGAAGGTCAGGCCGGCACGGGGGTTGATTGCGGTCTGGCCAATGCCGGCGATGGCGTACTCCACCGGGTCTTCAACGGTGAGGATATTGCGGCTGCCATCGTTGAGGCTGTTGAGGCTGGCGTAGAGCGTGGTGGTCTTGCCCGAACCGGTGGGACCAGTGCTCAGGACAATACCGTTGGGCCTGGCCAGGCAGCTGCGCAAACCCTCCAGCACAGAGTCAGGCATGCCTAGGTTATCCAGCGCCAAGAGGCTGGCCTGCTTGTCCAGCACCCGCATCACCACCCGTTCGCCATGGATCCCGGGCAAGGTCGACACCCGCACATCCACTTCCCGGCCGGCGGCGCGCAAGGTGATTCGGCCATCCTGCGGCTGACGCTTCTCGGCGATGTCCAGGCGCGCCATGACCTTGATCCGCGACACCAGCATCGCCGACAGCGCCCGCGGTGGGCGCAGCACTTCGCGCAGGTGACCATCGACACGCAGGCGCACCACCAGGCTCTGCTCGAAGGTCTCGATATGAATGTCGGAAGCGCGCAGGCGCAGGGCCTGGCCGAACAGGCCGTTGATCAGGCGAATCACGGGCGCTTCGTCGTCGCTTTCGAGCAAGTCCTCGATACGTGGCATTTCGCTCATCAGGCTGTCCAGGTCGACCTGCTCGCCGATGCCTTCGATCAGCGCCGCGGTGCTGGCACTACCCGCTTCGTAAAGTTGGCCCAGCCGGGCATCGAAGGCTGCTGTATCCAGGTACTCAAGGCTCGCTGGCTGACCATGGACGCGCAGCAGTTCCTGCAACTGATCGCTGTCGGCGTCTGGCCGCAGCCACAGCTGCCAGCCCTCGGCAAGCGGCGCCATCGCCAGGCCAGTCTGGCGCGCCAGACGATAAGGCAGCATCACCAATCGCCCCCTTCCAGGCGCGCCCGGCTGGCTGGGAACACCTTGAGCAGCGGCGTGCCCTCGGCCAGCTCCGGCAATTGCAACGACGTGGTCTGTTGCAGGGTGCGGTATTTGTCCTGGCTCAGCCCGGCCAGGCTCGGCCCATCACGCAGGATGCGCGGGCGAATGAACACCATCAGGTTCTGCTTGGTGTTCTTGCTCGCGTCGGAACGGAACAACCGACCCAGCCCTGGGATGTCGCCCAAAAACGGCACGCGCTGGTTGCTGGTGCTGAGTTCGTCGCTGATCAAGCCGCCGAGGATCACCAGGCCGTTATCCTCGACCATGACCTTGGTCTTGATCTCGCGTTTGTTGGTGATGACATCGCTGGCGCTGGTGGTGTCGGCAATCGACGAGACTTCCTGGACGATATCCAGGCGCACGCTGTTGTCGATGTTCACCTGCGGCTTGATGCGCAGCTTGACCCCGACCTCCTTGCGCTCGATGGTCTGGTAGGGGTTGGCGTTGTTCTGGGTGACCGAGCCTGTGACGAAGGGTACTTCCTGGCCAACCAGGATCGACGCCTCGGCGTTGTCCAGGGTCAGCAGGGTCGGCGTCGACAGCAGGTTGAAGCCGCTCTTGCCCTTGAGCGCATTGATCAGCATGGCGAAGTTGAAGCCACCCCCGAAGTGGCCGATGCCTGCGGTGACACCGGTGGTGGTCGACAGCAAATCGCCCAAGGCTTCGTTGTCGCCGCTGGCGGCAGCCCCAGCGATGCTGGCGATGTTCACGCCATTGCTGCCGAAGTTGACGATACCGGCACCGAACTTCTCGTCGGCGAACAACCATTGCACGCCCAGCTCCTGGGCCTGGCTGTCGGAGACCTCGGCGATGATCGCCTCGACCACCACTTGCGCGCGACGGATGTCGAGCTGCTCGACGATGCTGCGATAGGCCGCCAGTTCGCTGTCCGGGCCAACCATGACCACGGCATTGGTGCCTTCTTCGTACTCCAGGCGAATGCCAGAATCGCTGGCCATCGCCACCGGGCGGTCCTTGCCCTCGGCGTCGCCTTCGGCCGGCACGCTGCCTTCCTGGCTGAGGCCGCGCAGCACCTTGACCACTTCGCTGGCGTTGGCGTGACGTAGGTAGATCACTTGGGTGTTGCTGTTGTGCTGAGTGTCGCTGGGGCGGTCGAGCTGGGCCAGCAAGGCCCTTACCCGCTCGCGGCTGTCGGCGCTGCCACGCACCAGCAACGCATTACTGCGCGGATCAGCCACCACCTGGGCAGTGTCGCCGGCCTGCTGGTTGGCCAGCAAGCGGGTGACCAGCTGGGCGGTGTCGGCGGCGCTGGCATGCTGCAGCTTCATCACCTGCAGCGGCTCGTCACTGACCTGATCGAGCTGGCGCAACAGGCTGTCTATGCGCTCAAGGTTGCTGCGCCAGTCGGTAACCACCAACAGGTTGGCTGCCGGATAGGGAGTGATCACGCCCACACGCGGGTCGATCAGCGGCTTGAGGATACCCAGCATTTGTTCGCTGGCGGCATTGCGTACGTTGAACACGCGGGTGGCAACCCCGTCGCTGCCCTCGGCTTTCTTGCCACCGCCCTCGACCGGCACCGGTTCCAGGCGTGCAGCCTGGTCGGGGACGATCTTCACGCTGCCATTGGGCAAGTCGACCGCGGCGTAGCCCTGGGCGCGCAGCTGGGCGAGGAAGATGTCGTAGATGGCCTCGGCGTCATGCCGATCGACCGTACGCACCGTGACCTTGCCCTTGACCCGTGGATCGACGATGAAGGTGGTGCCGGTGATGCGCGAGACGCTGTCGATGAACTCGCCCAAGTCGGTGTCGACGAAGTTCACCTCATAGATCGGCGCGCCGCTGTCGTCGAATGTTTCCGGCTCTTCGGCCCAGGCCAATGACAGGCTCAGGCTGAGCACTCCGGCCACGCAGTATCTTGCAAACATCGCTCATCCTTGCCGCTTGAAGCCGGTCACGGCAGGCCGTGGCGGCCAGGGCAGGCGCTCGCGCCGCCCCTGGTTGTTGAAAATCAGGCCATCGGCGTCGATGTCCTGCAGGACGATGCCGGGTGCCAGGCGTTGGCCACGCACCAGGCTGCGGGTCTGCTGGCCATAGCGCAGCACCACCACGGTCGCCGAAAGCGGCTTGGCCTTGAGCCCGCCGAGGTACTGCAGCGGCAGGCGAGTCAGCGGAATCAGGCCGTCGTCGGCAGGCGCCTGCCAATGGCCGACCAGCAAGCCGGGCAAGGGCAGCTCAGCGAGCGCAGGCGCGCGGGCAGGCTGCGGCGAGCGGCTGAGCTGCAGCACGCATTGGCCAGCCAGCCAACCGACCAGGGTCAGCAGCGCTACGCCGAGTAACCGACTGGGTGTGCTCAAGAGAGCAACTGCCGAGGATGCCAACCCGGATGGCCCTGCACGTAGCGCACCTGCGGCAGTTGCAGCGCTGCCAGTTGCCAATTGCCCGACTGGCGCGCCAGCCAGGCTTCAACGCGCTGCCACAGTGGCTCACCGGCCTGCGGGTCGAATTGAAAACCAAAGGTGCGGCACAGCCCCTGCACCGGTTCGAGGCCGGCGATGCGTTTGCCTTGCGGGCTATAACTGACCTGCCAGGCCTGGCTTTGCCAGCGCGGTAAGTCCTGGCTGTTGTCCAGCAGCAGCGGATCGCCGAACAGCTGCTCGGCGGCGTTCTCCAGTACTTGCTCGACCTGTCGGGCAGGCGCCTCGACCACTGGCGCGGGGTAGCCGCCCGTTAGGCTGATCAGGTGTTCGCGAGTGATCGAATCACCCGCGGCCAAAGGGTAGTCGTAACGCAGTCCCGGCAGCAGCACTGGCATGTTGCTGTCGTCAGCCAGGGCCTGGTGCAGCAAACGGTCCCAGCTACCGCCACGGGTATCGCGCCGCCATAGTGCTTGCGGAGCGCGGGCCAAAGGTTGGTCGAGCCAGGCAGCGTGGCCAGCACGTTGTTGGCGCAGCACACTGCGCAGTTGGCTGGCGCGGGCCTGAGCGGCCGGCGTCAGGTGATGTTCGAAGGCGGCAAAGTAGCGCGCCTGGAAATGCCACTGGCCGGCCACTTGCTGACAGCGCAGGCGGAACGCGCCGCTGCCACGGCAGCCGGCGAACAGCACTGGAACCCGACGACCGCTCGCTTGGCTCACCTCGACCGGCGCTGGCCACAAGTCCTGGCCGCGCGCGCACAGCAGCACGTCGACTTCATTGAGGCGTTCGGCCAACCACAGCCCTGGCCCGGTGCCGACATCGGCCAGCGCCACCACCAGGTCAGCTTCGCGGCGCGCCTGCTGGAAGATTGGCTGCAGCGATTGGTACCACTGTTTGAGCGAAGCTTTCTGATCCTGGGCGTAGGGGTCGGTGACACCCACCACGGCAATTCGCGCACCGCCCCGTTCGAAAATCCGCAGGGGCTCGATGCCAAGCGACGTGGCCTGATCGCTGGCCAGTCCAGCCCCCAGGGTAATAGAGGAAGACTGGCGATAAAGTCCGGCGCAGCGTTGCGGCCAGAGCACTCGTTCATCGCTGCTGACGCGCACTTCACTGGCGAGCAGTTGGCTGCCTTGCACGCCGCTCTCGCCTTGAGTCAGGTAGGCCAAGCCGCTGCCATTCCAGCCCTGACCATTTTCCAAGGTCAGGCAATTACTGGCTCCAGCTTCGCTGCGCAATTGCTCAAGCAACGCGGCCAACACCGCATAGCCACCCAATTGCGCACTGCCTGCCTGACTGGCATCGAGCAAGGGCGCAAGCTCGGGGTAGGCGGCGGTGGCGCTGCTGCCAGTCATCCACGGCGCCCGCCCCAGATGGCTCACCGGCCCAAGTCGAGTAGCGGGCACCACGGGCATACCAGGCTGGCGGGCATCGAGGGTGTCGGCGACATAGAGTAGATCGACCGCCGCACTGCCACCACGCTGGCCGGGGAGCGCAGAGCAGGCGCCGAGCAGCGGCGCCAGTGCACCGACACCCATCCAGCTGAGTACTTCGCGTCTGCCCACACTACTAGCCATCAGGCCCGCATCCTTTCCGAGTTCACTTTGGGACCCGGATATTGCGGCGCTCACATGACAGTTTAATGGCAGATATCCGACAGCAATCGCGGATTGTTCTTTCAAGACGTGCTGCTAAGAACTGCTAGTTTTAAGCGGACCTTAATATTTCTGCCAAGGAATCATCACACTTGCGCACTAAAGTCGCGGTTTCTTTCAACTCAGCCACTATAAGGACACCCTGATGAGTCGAGACACCGGCGACAACCTAGACCGCAACCTAAGCGGCAACCTGCCAATGGCCAGCGTCATGGACGCCTACCTGAGCCGTCGTACCGTGATGCGCGGCAGCCTTGGCGCCGCGATCGCGATGATCGCCGGGACCGGCCTGACCGGCTGCTTCGACGGCGGTGGCGGTTCGGATGACGACGATTCGGCTCCAACCAATCCAGAAACGCCGAAACTCAAGCTGGGCTTCAACTCCATCGCAGGCTCGCGGACCGACGCCTGCGTGGTCGCCGCCGGCTACAGCGCCTACGTCCTGGCGCCGTGGGGCACGCCGCTGAACAGCAATGGCAACCCGTGGAAATCCGACGGCAGCAACAGCTCGACCGACCAGGCCAACGCCATGGGCATGCACCACGACGGCATGCACTTCTTCCCTATCAACGGCAGCTCCGATGACGGCTTGCTGGCGATCAACTTCGAGTACATCGACGCCCAAGCCTTGCATCCGGCAGGGCCGACCACCGATGGCAGCGGCAAGCGCCCGGTCGAAGAAGTGCGCAAGGAAATCAACGCCCACGGCGCCGGCGTGGTTCGCCTGAGCAAGGTCAACGGCCGCTGGCAGGTGGTCGACAACGACCCGCTCAATCGCCGCTTCACCACCGTTTCGCTGATGGACATCGCCGGCCCCCTGCGCGGCACCGACCACGTCAAGACCAAGTTCTCCCCGGCCGGCACCCAGTGCCGCGGCACCAACAACAACTGCGGCAATGGCTACACGCCGTGGGGCACCTACCTGACCTGCGAGGAAAACTGGCCGGGCATCTTCGTCAATAAAGGCACCCGTCCAGCCGACCAGTCGCGTATCGGCGTGGGCACTTCCAGCGGCCAGTACAAGTGGGAAACCTGCGCAGGTGACCCAAGCGAGGTGGACGACGAGTTCGCCCGCTTCGACGTTACCCCGACCGGCGCCAGCGCCACCGACGACTTCCGTAACGAAGCCAGCACCTACGGCTACATCGTCGAGATCGATCCGTACAACGCCAGCACCCTGGCGGTCAAACGCACCGCCCTGGGTCGCTTCCGCCACGAGGGCTGCTGCCCGGGCCTGCCGGTGGCGGGCAAGCCGCTGGTCTGGTACACCGGTGACGACTCCAACAACGAGTACCTGTACAAGTTCGTCTCCGATGCCGTGTGGGACCCAGCAGACGCCACTCCAGCCGACCGCCTGGCCACCGGCGCCAAGTACATGGACCAAGGCAAGCTGTATGTCGCCCGCTTCAATGCCGACGGCAGCGGTAACTGGCTGCTGCTCGACGTCGCCACCGCTACCACCGCGGGCAGCACCCTCGGTGCGTTGTACGGCGACCTGCCGGGGATCATCTTGCACACCCGTGGCGCCGCCGATGCCGTCGGTGCCACGCCGATGGACCGCCCCGAGTGGACTGCCGTCAACCCACTCAACGGCGACGTCTACCTGACCCTGACCAACAACAGCTCGCGTACCCCGGAAAAAGTCGATGCGGCCAACCCACGTGGGCCGAACCGCCATGGCCACATCATTCGCTGGCACGACAGCGATGATCACACCAGCTTCAACTGGGACATCTTCGTATTCGGCGCCAACGCCGCCGGCACTGCCGACATCAACCGCTCAGGCCTGACCGAACTGAACCAGTTCGCCAGCCCCGACGGCATGAGCTTCGATAGCCGTGGGGTGTTGTGGTTCGAGACCGACAACGGTGAGTCGACCTTGACCAGCTACACCAACGACCAACTGCTGGCGGTGATTCCGACGGATCTGGTGGATGCTGCCGGCAAGCAGATTCCGGTCAACGCGCAGAACCAGGTGGACCTGCGGCGCTTCTTCGTCGGCCCCAATGGCTGCGAGGTCACCGGGATAGCCTTTGCCCCGGACAACAAGTCGATGTTCGTCAACATCCAGCACCCGGAAAACTGGCCGTTCAACGATGTGGCGACCGACGCAGCGCCGGCCGGAACTACCGTGCGACCACGGGCTTCGACGGTGGTGATTCAGCGTAATGATGGCGGCGAGATCGGCACCGCCTGATGGATTTTCGGGGGCCGCTCTGCGGCCCTCGAATACTTGCTATCACCATGGCAAAGGCTCACGGCTGCGCACTCGCACCTGCTGCGCCGGTACCCGTGCGTGCCACTGCACCACCCCCAACGCCTCCACCTGAAACTGACTGCGCAACTTCAGCCCCTCCTCCTCGAACGACAGCTGCAACAGGTAATGCCCACTGTTGAGCAGCAACCCCTCGCTCAAGCGCTCGAACGTTTCGTCATCCACTGCCCCCAACGCCTGGCGCAACGCCGCCGCATCCACATACCCCGCCGCTGGACGCCCCGTGACGATGCGGCTCAGCAACGAGCGCGAATAACGCCCCTCATACAACGCCTCCAGCAGGGGCAGGTGTTCCAGGCCAAGTGCGTTGGCATTGAGCCGCCAGCCACTGGTCTGCGCCAGTGCACAGAGCATCGGGTAACGGCCTTGGCGCTGCGCGTCGGGGGCCAGCAATAGATTCAGCTCGCTGCTGTCGACCATCGGCTGGTTAGCCGCCAGGCGCGCGGGTTGCTGACGTAGATACTGGGCACTCTCCGCACCTTGCAGGCGTGCGTCACTGTCAGCATCGATCCAGTCAGCCAGCGCGTGCACCAGGCGCTCGGCGGCCATGTCATCGCCCAGCAGCAGACGCAACTGACGCTCAGCCCGCTCGCCGTCCTCGCCCAACAGCGCATTGACGTTGAAGCAGGTGTGCTGATCACGCACGCGCAGCTGCGCCTTGCCTGCGCCAAAATCATAGTCCAGCGGCTGACCGCGCAAGGCTTGCCAGAACAACGGGCTGGCCCGCCAGGCAGGATCGCGCAGCGCCTGTTCGGCATAGGCCAGCCCGGCCTGCTCCATGGCCCGCGCTTGCACCCGCTGCTGTAACAGGCGCACTTCATCCACCTGCCGACGCCCGCCCTCCACCAGCCAGGTCAGGCCCGCAGCGATCATCGCCAGCGCAACCATCACCATCAACAACGCAGCACCTTGCTGGTGTTTGCCACCCATCCTCGCCCTCCTTTTTCCAACCGGCAAAGAGGCCAGTCAACACCGCGCTTGTTTCAGGCAGATGGCAATACCTGACAGTAATCATCGCGTCATCTAGGCAAGGCAGGATTGCTGCTCTTTTGATGACCTTACAGGAGTGGTCTGACATGGGTGGTATCGGAATCTGGCAATTGGTGATCGTGCTGTTGATTGTCTTCCTGCTGTTTGGCACCAAGCGTCTGAAAGGCCTGGGCAGCGATGTTGGCGAGGCGATCCAGGGTTTTCGCAAGTCCATGGGCGGTGACAGTGAAGCCAGCCCAAGCAACCCGCAGGTGCCACAACAAGCACCGCTGAACGGCCAGAGCGTGCAGCAAACGCCAGCGGATCGTCAGGCCTGATGTTCGAGATCGGCTTTACCGAAATGATTCTGGTCGGGGTCGTCGCCCTGCTGGTGCTCGGCCCCGAGCGCCTGCCGGTGGCGGCGCGCGCCGTTGGCCGTGGGTTAGGCCAAGCACGGCGGGCGATGCATGCGCTGCGCACCCAGGTGGAGCGGGAAATCGACCTGCCGGCGTTGGACGCCGCACCGCTGCAGCGGCTGGAACAGGAGATTCGCCAGGGCATCCGCCTGGAGGGAGAACCGGCCAATGACGCCGCGGCACCAGTGCCTGCCAAGGAGCACGTCTCATGAGCATTGCCATGCAACAGCAAGGGCGCATGCCCTTGACTGAACACCTGAGGGATCTGCGCAAGCGACTGATGCGCTCGTTGTTAGTGATCGCGCTGCTGTTCGGCGCGTTGTTCCCGTTCGCCCAAACCCTCTACACGCTGATCTCCGAACCGTTGCGCCGTTATCTGCCGGAAGGCACCAGCATGATCGCCACCAGCGTCACCTCGCCGTTCTTGACCCCGTTCAAGTTGACCGCGATGTGCGCGCTGTTCCTGGCTATGCCGCTGTTGTTGCACCAGGCCTGGGGTTTCATTGCCCCGGGGCTGTACCGCCGCGAACGGCGCATTGCACTGCCGCTGCTGGTATCGAGCATCGTGCTGTTCTATGGCGGGATGGCCTTTGCGTTCTTCCTGGTGTTTCCGATGATGTTCGGCTTCTTCGCCAGCGTTACCCCCGATGGGGTGGCGATGATGACCGATATCGGCCTGTACCTGGACTTCATCATGGCGCTGTTCCTGGCCTTCGGCCTGGCGTTCGAGATACCGGTGGCGACGTTCATCGTGGTCTGGGCGGGGCTGACCGATGTAGCCACGCTGCGGCGTAGTCGGCCCTACGTGATCGTCGGTTGCTTTGTGGTGGGGATGATTTTGACACCGCCTGATGTGTTTTCTCAGACGATGCTGGCAGTGCCGATGTGGGTGTTGTTCGAGCTGGGGCTTGTGGCGTGCGCACTGGTGCATAGGCCTCGCAGTGATGGTTGAAAGCACTGGGCAAGCCGGTAATCCCGGACAGGATGGGGCTTACCGGCTAGCACTAACGTGCTTCAAATGCTCCACATAATGATGAAATTATGCCGACACTGTAAGCAGAATCTGACTTCGTTGCAGGGTCGCTATTTCCATATTTATCTACCGCACCTGAGCAACCAATCTGAGCGTCCCAAACATCGGTTGAGGACGTCTTGTGAAAAAGCATACTGATAATGCCCCCCAGCAACTAAGACCAATGCCTCGGTTTGGAGCAGGCCTTGGCGATTCTGCGGAGAGTCATGGCCACGAGTCCATCGCTCAGGTACTGAACCTTTCGGGTTTCAATGCCGTTGAAGTCAAACAAATCTATTTCGGCAACTGGCTGCGCGACCATTCACAGTTGATAGATCCCAAAATTGTTCGCCCGCAAGACGCTCGCAGAAACTTCCCAACGAAAATCTCCAGAGAGGTGCTTACTGAGTTTGTCGACCTGCTGGCACTGATAGAATTCAACCGCCTGCAAATGACCGACGAGGAGCGCGCAGCCTATACCGTTACGCCAGAGATGCTTGGCGTCTATCGCCCCTCAGAACACATCGACAACCCCACCAACCTCGACGAAAACGCAATTGATCCGCAGACGATCGATGAGGACTTCGAACCCTTGGTACGGCCCGGTGACAGGCTGACCACCGTCCATTACGCACGCTCCATGACGTTGCATATAGAGGAAGCCGAACGCTACATGCGCAGAAAGCTGCGCGCGGCTATGCGAGCAGGCAAGACCCCCACAGGCATGCGGTACTTTGGTGAAGCCTTGCATGTGCTTGAAGATTTCTTTGCTCACTCCAACTTCGTAGAGCTTAGCCTGCGCAAGGTCGGCTACACCGATGTATTGGCCTGGACGACCGAGAAACCATGCAGACATCGCTGGCCGGTCGTGACCGGTCTGTTCAGCGGTTCGGACATCCTCGCCAGCGTCGCCGAGCCCTTGGCCAAAATGCTGTTTCCAGTTCCGGGGTATGTGTTCAAACCCACTGTTGCGGGAGAGCGAAGTGACGGCGAGCGAGCGCTGCTGATATTGCTCAAAGAAGATCCTGAGTGGAGAGCAAGACTTGTAAAGGCACTCGAAGTGCGGGATGAGCTAGCCAAAAGTTCGACGTTCCAGACAGTTGAGTATCTGGACTGGTTAGCCAGCGCTCCACTTCGATCTCTGCGAAATTTCACCAATAGCCTCATGCAAACGGTGGTGGAGTGGGCAGGTGATCAAATCGACGACCTGCAAACGTACCTGGGCGAAGACCCCAATACTCATGCACACGTAAGTGCTACCCACTCACAGCTGGCTAAAGATCACGACACCCACCCCTTCCATGTGATAGCACAATTGCTGGCTCGGCATGCCGTCTTTGAGGTGGGTAAGTCGATGCACAAATACTGGGAGGGGGACGGTGAGCAAGACCCCGTCGAAGTGGCGAGCAGCTATCTACGGCATCCGAATGATCTCAACTGGCAGGATCCAATCGTGGAACGCTGGGCCAATAGAAACCCGGACAAAATTGAGGAAGGAACCGAACTCAGTCGTCATATCAAGCGCTATGAGGAATACCGAGCAGCCGCTCGGAAACGCTTGGAGGAACTGGAGATACGCGAACCTCTGGACCTGATCGGCGCGGGAGAAAATCTGAGCGGCTCGGGCTTTGGCTTATGACCGCTTTGAAGTGAGCAATCAGTGACGCAATAGGTGGGCGCTCGCTCACAATTGCATCACTGAGTTGATCAGTACCTCTGTCAGATATCCACCAGACGCCAGACTTCATAGGCTGGCGTCTCATACGGATGACTCGTTTTGAGGGCAGCGACGACCTGAGCAATCAGCTCATCCGCCACTACCATCTCGACCTTCCACTCCTCCACCACTTCGACCTGCCCGGTTTGCCCGAGGTACGGCTGGCTGCCGTCCAACGGGCGAAACTGGCCTTGGCCGAGGGTCTGCCAAGCGCAGTGGTCATAGGCGCCGATGCGTCCACCACCTGCGGCGAACACAGCGGCCTTGACCACTTCGACATGGCTCGCCGGGACGAAGAAGGCGAGCTTGTACACCTTAGTTCACCCACACCCGCGCATTGCGGAACATGCGCATCCAGGCGGCATCTTCCTGCCACTCGTCCGGGCGCCAGGAGTTCTGCACAGCACGGAACACACGCTCCGGGTGAGGCATCATGATGGTCACGCGGCCGTCGCGGCTGGTGAGACCGGTGATACCCCGTGGCGAGCCGTTGGGGTTGGCCGGGTAGCTCTCGGTGACCTTGCCGTGGTTGTCGACGAAGCGCAGCGCCACGCAACCGGACAGGTCAGCTTCAAGCAGTGCTTCCTGGCTGGCGAACTCGGCATGGCCTTCACCGTGGGCAATGGCGATCGGCATGTGCGAACCGGCCATACCCTGGAGGAAGATCGAGTTGGACTTCTGCACCTCGACCATGGCCACACGCGCCTCGAACTGCTCCGAGCGGTTGCGCACGAAGTGCGGCCAGTACTCGGTGCCCGGGATCAGCTCGTGCAGGTTGGACATCATCTGGCAACCATTGCACACGCCCAGGGTGAAGCTGTCGGTACGCTCGAAGAACGCTTGGAAGGCATCGCGGGCGCGGCTGTTGAACAGCGCCGACTTGGCCCAGCCTTCACCGGCGCCGAGCACGTCGCCGTAGGAGAAGCCGCCGCAGGCCACCAGGCCTTTGAAGGTGTCGAGGTCGACCCGACCGGCGAGGATGTCGCTCATGTGCACGTCGATGGCATTGAAGCCCGCGCGGTCGAACGCCGCCGCCATTTCAACCTGGCCGTTGACGCCCTGCTCACGCAGGATCGCCACTTGCGGGCGCACGCCCTTCTTGATGTAAGGCGCAGCGATGTCCTGGTTGACATCGAAGCCGAGCTTGACGCTCAGACCTGGATTGTCTTCTTCGAGCAGGACGTCGAATTCCTGGTCGGCGCAGTCAGCGTTGTCGCGCAGGCGCTGGATCTGGTAGCTGGTTTCTGCCCACTGACGTTGCAGCAGGCGACGGTCGCCCTTGAACAGCTCTTCCCCGGCCAGCTTGATCAGCACTTCGCCGTTGTTGATCGGCTGGCCGATCACTGCGACGCAGTCTTCACCCAGGCCGGCCGCGCTGAACTGAGCCAGTACGTCTGGAGTGGCGTCCTGACGTACCTGGATCACCGCACCCAGCTCTTCGTTGAAGAGGATGGCCGCGACTTTCTCGCGCTTGCTGGTCAGGGTGTCCAGCTCCAGGTCCAGACCGCAGTGGCCAGCGAAGGCCATTTCCAGCACGGTGGTCAGCAGGCCACCATCGGAGCGGTCGTGGTAAGCCAGCAGGTGGCCGTCGGCGTTCAGGCCCTGGATCACGGCGAAGAACGCCTTGAGGTCTTCGGCGTCGTCCACGTCTGGTGCCTGGGCGCCGAGCTTGCCGTGGGTCTGGGCGAGAATCGAAGCGCCCATGCGGTTTTTGCCGCGACCCAGGTCGATCAGGATCAGGTCGGTCTCGCCCTTGTCCATGCGCAGTTGTGGGGTCAGGGTCTTGCGGATGTCGACCACTGGCGCGAAGCCGCTGACGATCAGCGACATCGGCGAGGTAACGCTCTTATCGCTGCCCTCTTCGCTCCATTTGGTCTTCATCGACATGGAGTCCTTGCCGACCGGAATGGTCAGGCCCAGCTCCGGGCACAGCTCCATGCCGACAGCCTTGACGGTGTCGTACAGGCGGGCGTCTTCACCCGGGTGACCGGCGGCGGACATCCAGTTGGCCGACAGTTTGATGTCGGACAGCTTTTCGATGCGCGAGGCCGCCAGGTTGGTCAGGGTCTCGCCGATCGCCATACGGCCGGAGGCCGGGGCGTCAAGCAGCGCCAGCGGAGTACGCTCGCCCATGGCCATGGCTTCACCGGTGTAGACGTCGAAGCTAGTGGCGGTGACGGCGCAGTCGGCCACCGGCACCTGCCACGGGCCAACCATCTGGTCACGGGCAACCAGGCCGGTGATGGTGCGGTCGCCGATGGTGATCAGGAAGCTCTTGCTGGCAACTGCCGGGTGACGCAGAACGCGCTCGACCGAATCTTTCAGTTCCAGTGCGCTTGGGTCGAAATCATCGCCCAGCTCCGCTTCGCGGGTGACCGAGCGGTGCATGCGTGGCGGCTTGCCCAGCAGCACATCGAGTGGCATGTCCACCGGGGTGTTGCCGAAGTGGCTGTCGGTCACGGTCAGGTGCGGCTCTTCGGTCGCCTCGCCGACGACCGCGAACGGGCAACGCTCACGCTCACAGATCGCCTTGAAGCGCTCGAAGTCGCCAGCGCTGACGGCCAGCACATAACGCTCTTGAGATTCGTTGCTCCAGATTTCGTGCGGGGCCATGCCCGGCTCGTCATTGGGCACGTTGCGCAGCTCGAAGCGGCCACCACGACCACCGTCGTTGACCAGCTCAGGGAAGGCGTTGGAAATACCACCGGCGCCGACGTCATGGATGAAGGCGATCGGGTTGTGCTCGCCCAGCTGCCAGCAGCGGTCGATGACCTCTTGGCAGCGGCGTTCCATTTCCGGGTTCTCGCGCTGTACCGAGGCAAAATCCAGGTCAGCCGAACTGGCGCCGGTAGCGACCGACGACGCCGCGCCGCCACCCAGGCCGATCAGCATGGCCGGGCCGCCGAGCACGATCAGCTTGGCACCGACGGTGATCTCGCCTTTCTGCACGTGGTCTTCACGGATGTTGCCCAGGCCGCCGGCAAGCATGATCGGCTTGTGGTAGCCGCGGACTTCTTCGCCGTGCGGGGTGTTGATCGACTGCTCGAAGGTCCGGAAGTAACCAGTCAGCGCCGGACGGCCGAACTCGTTGTTGAAGGCAGCGCCGCCCAGCGGGCCTTCGACCATGATATCGAGGGCGTTGACGATGCGCTCAGGCTTGCCATAAGCCTTCTCCCAAGGCTGTTCGAAGCCTGGGATGCGCAGGTTGGACACGGTGAAACCGGTCAGGCCAGCCTTGGGCTTGGCACCGCGACCGGTCGCGCCTTCGTCACGAATTTCGCCACCGGAACCGGTGGAAGCGCCGGAGAACGGCGAGATGGCGGTCGGGTGGTTGTGCGTCTCGACCTTCATCAGGATGTGCACCGGCTCCTGCACCGCGCCGTACTGGCGGGTCTCAGGGTTCGGGTAGAAGCGACCGGCCACGGAACCGACGATCACCGAGGCGTTGTCCTTGTATGCGGACAACACGCCCTCGCTGTGCATCTGGTAGGTGTTCTTGATCATGCCGAACAGGCTCTTGTCCTGCGCCTGGCCGTCGATGTCCCAGCTGGCGTTGAAGATCTTGTGCCGGCAGTGCTCGGAGTTGGCCTGGGCGAACATCATCAGTTCGATGTCGTTCGGGTTGCGCTTGAGCCCCTGGAAGGCAGCGACCAGGTAGTCGATCTCGTCTTCGGCCAGGGCCAGGCCCAGGTCGAGGTTGGCTTGCGCCAGGGCGTCACGCCCGCCAGCGAGGATGTCTACCGAGGTCATCGGCTTGGGCTGGGCGTGGCTGAACAGATCGCCCGCCTCTTCCAGACGGCCCAGCACGCGCTGGGTCATGCGGTCGTGCAGCTCGGCGGCGACCACTGCGGCATCGGCGTCAGACAGGTTGCCTGCCACGTAGTAGGCGATTCCGCGCTCCAGGCGCTGGATGTGCTGCAGGCCGCAGTTGTGGGCGATGTCGCTGGCCTTGGAAGACCATGGCGAAATCGTGCCCAGACGCGGTACCACCAGGAACAGGCGGCCACTTGGCTCCTGCACCGGGACGCTCGGACCGTACTTGAGCAGACGGGCCAGCACCTGCTGCTGGTCAGCGGTCAACTCACCGTCGACTTCGGCGAAGTGGGCGAATTCGGCATACAAGCCGGTAACAGCGGGGACTTTCTGGCTCAGTTGCTCGAGTAGCTTACCGTGGCGAAAGGCAGAAAGGGCAGGAGCGCCGCGCAGGATCAACATCGTCGGGACAGCCTCAGGAAGGGGTGTGCTTAGAGGCCGTGCATTCTAGCGTAATTTCACGCGTTTCGGCACCCGCTCTAAGCCAATGCTGCCGGGCGGCCGAACCGGACTTCGGGGTCAGAAAAACCACCTCTTGATCGAACGTGCACGCGGCCCCTGTGGGAGCGGGTTGGGCTGAGACTGAGCCAATGCATTGGCCGCCGCGTTCGCGGGTAAACCTGCCCCCACGGGCTCCGCGAGCCGAGATCAGGCTGAAACCGCTAGCAGACCAGCCAGCTATTGTCGAGATATGGCGCGGGCTGCCCTTTGCGTATACTGCAACCTATGTTCGCCCACACTGCTTTGCGCCAGCGTTGCGCCAAATGGCTCTTCGCAACCGGACTCTTCCTGATGCTCGGTGCCTGTGTTGAAAAACCCAGCACCCTCGAACGCGTCAAGGAGGACGGCGTGCTGCGCGTGATAACCCGCAACAGCCCGGCCACCTACTTCCAGGACCGCAACGGCGAAACCGGCTTCGAGTACGAACTGGTCAAGCGCTTTGCCGATGACCTGGGGGTCAAGCTTGAGATCGAGACTGCCGACAATCTCGACCAGTTGTTCGATCAACTGGGCAAACCCTCAGGCCCAGTGCTGGCCGCCGCTGGCCTGGTCAGCAGCGAAAAACGCAACACCCAGGCGAAGTTCTCCCACCCCTACCTGGAAGTCACCCCACAGGTCATCTACCGCAATGGCCGCTCGCGCCCGACTCAAGCCAAGGGGCTGGTCGGCAAGAAGATCATGGTGCTCAAGGGCAGCAGCCATGCCGAACAGTTGGCGGCGCTGAAAAAGCAGTTCCCTACCCTTGAATATGAAGAGTCCGATGCGGTCGAGGTGGTCGACCTGCTGCGTATGGTCGATGAAGGTCAGATCGACCTGACCCTGGTTGATTCCAACGAGCTGGCGATGAACCAGGTCTACTTCCCCAACGTGCGCGTGGCCTTCGACCTGGGCGACAGCCGCGATCAGCGCTGGGCAGTGGCTGCCGGTGAAGACAACAGCCTGCTCAACGAGGTCAACGAGTTTCTCGACAAGGCCGAGAAGAACGGCACCCTGCAACGCCTGAAAGATCGCTATTACGGCCATGTCGACGTTCTCGGCTATGTCGGCGCCTATACCTTCGCCCAGCATTTGCAGCAACGACTGCCCAAGTACGAGAAGCACTTCAAGGCCTCGGCCAAGGTCGAAGAGGTCGACTGGCGCCTGCTCGCGGCGATTGGCTACCAGGAGTCGATGTGGCAGCCGGAGGTCACCTCCAAGACTGGCGTACGCGGCCTGATGATGCTGACCCAGCGCACTGCCCAGGCCATGGGCGTGTCCAACCGCCTGGACCCCAAGCAGAGCATTACCGGTGGCGCCAAGTACTTCATGCTGGTCAAGGATCAGCTCGACGACAGCATCAAGGAGCCGGACCGCACCTGGTTCGCCCTGGCCGCCTACAACGTCGGCAGCGGCCACCTGGAAGATGCGCGCACCCTGGCCAAGCGCGAAAAGCTCAACCCGAACAAGTGGCTGGACGTGAAGAAGATGCTGCCGCGCCTGTCGCAGAAACAGTGGTACAGCAAGACTAAATACGGCTATGCCCGCGGCGGCGAGCCGGTGCACTTCGTGGCCAACATTCGCCGTTACTACGACATCCTGACCTGGGTGACCCAGCCCCAGCTTGAAGGCCAGGTAGCCGAGGGCAGCTTGCATGTGCCTGGGGTCAACAAGGACAAGCCGGCGGAACAGTCACCGCCGATGTGAGGCGCAGCGGTTGTGTGGCCGCTACCCGGCGATAGGGCCGGCACAACCTCGATCACTGCAGCGTCTTACACCTTCGCCCGGCGCGCCTTGAAGAACTCGCTCAAGATCTGCCCGCACTCCTCGGCCAGCACCCCACCCTCGAACATCACCCGATGATTGAGAAAGCCCTGGGTAAAGAACTGACCCTGGCTCTGCACGATCCCCGCCTTGGGCTCCAGCGCGCCATACACCACCCGCATCACCCGCGAATGGACGATCAAGCCCGCGCACATGCTGCACGGCTCCAGGGTCACGTACAGCGTGCTGCCAGGCAGACGATAGTTGCTGGCCGCCGTGGCCGCCGCGCGAATCGCGACCATCTCGGCATGGGCACTGGGGTCGCTATCGATAATCGGCCGATTGAAGCCGCTGCCGATGACCTGGCCGTGCTGCACCAGCACTGCGCCCACCGGCACCTCGCCCAACGCCGCACCCTCGGCAGCCAGCTGTAGCGCCAGACGCATGAATTCCTGATCACGGCTGCGATCGATGATCTGCGGGCGCATCAGACCACCGCAATCGCGGCCATCAGGCCGGTTTCCATGTGGTCGATGACATGGCAGTGGAACATCCAGGTGCCCGGGTTATCGGCCACCAATGCGATCTGCGCGCGTTCGTTCTTGCCCAGCAGGTAAGTATCGGTGAACCACGGCTCGGTGATCTTGTGGCGATTGGAACCGATCACCTTGAAACTCATGCCATGCAGGTGAATCGGGTGCTGGTATTGGGTCATGTTCTTCAGTTCGAAGATGTAGCTCTTGCCCTTCTGCAGCGTGGCAATCGGCCGCTCGGCGCAGGTCTTGTCGGTAATGTCCCAGGCCTGGCCGTTGATCTGCCACAGGCTCGGCGGCTTGCCGTTCTCGGTGCCGACCGACACCTTGCCAGCCCACTCGAAATTGAAGTTGAGCTTCTCGGCATTTTCCAGGTCCGGCTCGGCAATCGGGTTGGCCGGCAATGCGGGCGGCCATTCACCCGGTGCCTCGGCACTCGCCACTGAACGCAGGGTGCCCAGGCGTACGAAACCATCACGCAAGGAGATTTCTTCACCCGCCTGAGGAATACGGATGGCCAGGCAGATGCGCATGCCCGGACCCAGCCAATAGTCTTTCTTCAGCGGCCGCGGGGTGATCGGGTTGCCGTCCAGGGCATAGATCATCGCCTCGCAGTTGCCGCGCAGGTTGATCCGGTAGGTCCAGGTGTTATCCAGGTTCAGCAGGCGTACCCGAACCACTTGGCCGGCGGGCAGCTCAGTGACTGACTCGGCCTGGCCATTGATGGTGATCAGCCGCCCCGCCGTGCCGTTGCGCGCTGCCTCACGCGGTACGCTGAAGGGCATCCAGCCGCCCTGCTCGTCCACATGCCAGGTCTTCAGGCTCAAGGTCCGCTCGTGAACAAATCCGGTAGGCTCGCGCTCCTCGACGATCAACGGCCCGACCAGGCCGCGCCCAAGCTCTTCGGAGCTGGCGACGTGCGGGTGATACCAATAGCTGCCAGCATCCGGCACGCGGAACTTGTAGTCGAAGAACTCGCCCGGTTTGACCGGCAGTTGCGACACATAGGGCACACCGTCCATTTCCAGCGGCAGGCGGATGCCATGCCAGTGAATGGTGGTTTCCACCGGCAGGTGGTTGATGAACCGCACCCGCAGCCAGGTGCCCTGGCGTACCCGCAATTCGGTACCCGGCACCGACGGACCGAACGCCCAGGCCTCACTCTTGAAGCCAGGTACCAGCTCGACCTCGAGCGGCGCGGCGATCAATTCGTAGTCGTGCCCGGCATTCTCGTCCTCGACCTTGCCCAGCCAATAGCGCGCTGCGCCTCCAGCGCCCAGGCCAACCACGACCAGGCCGGTCAGGCCCTTGAGCATTTGTCGACGGGTAAAGGACATCGGTGCAGGTACCTCTTATGCGCAATCAGTCTGCCAGCAGTGGCCGGCGATGAAGGGCGAATACGATACACCTGCAAGTGAGAAAGATTAAGTGAAGTGTTGTCGCGGCAGGTCAATCGCCGCCACGGATCGAGCACAGGGACGAAACACAGAACAGAACAGCACAAACAACAAGGGCGCCTTGCGGCGCCCCTGTGGCTCAACTCACTCCCACTCGATGGTGGCAGGCGGCTTGCTCGATACGTCGTAGGTGACGCGCGAGATGCCTTCGATCTCGTTGATGATGCGGCCGCTGACGGTCTCCAGCAGCTCGTACGGCAGGTGCGCCCAACGAGCGGTCATGAAGTCCACTGTCTCGACCGCACGCAGGGCAACTACCCAGGCGTAGCGACGGCCATCACCCACCACACCCACCGATTTGACCGGCTGGAACACCACGAAGGCCTGGCTGGTCTTGTGGTACCAGTCAGCCTTGCGCAGCTCTTCGATGAAGATGTGGTCGGCGCGACGCAGGATGTCGGCGTATTCCTTCTTCACTTCACCGAGGATACGCACGCCCAGGCCTGGGCCTGGGAACGGGTGACGGTAGACCATGTCGTACGGCAGGCCCAGCTCCAGGCCGATCTTGCGTACCTCGTCCTTGAACAGTTCGCGCAGCGGCTCGACCAGCTTGAGGTTCATCTCCTCCGGCAGGCCACCGACGTTGTGGTGCGACTTGATCACGTGGGCCTTGCCGCTCTTGGCGCCTGCCGACTCGATCACGTCCGGGTAGATGGTGCCCTGGGCGAGGAACTGGATGTTCTCCAGCTTGCTGGCTTCGGCATCGAACACGTCGATGAAGGTGCGACCAATGATCTTGCGCTTCTTCTCTGGGTCCGCCTCGCCGGCCAGGTTACCCAGGAACTGCGCTTCAGCGTTGGCGCGGATTACCTTGACGCCCATGTTCTCGGCGAACATGGCCATCACCTGCTCGCCTTCGTGCAGGCGCAGCAGGCCGTTGTCGACGAATACGCAGGTCAGCTGGTCGCCAATGGCGCGGTGCAGCAGCGCGGCAACCACCGAGGAGTCGACGCCGCCGGACAGGCCGAGCAAGACGTTGGCCGAACCCACCTGCTCACGCACCTGGGCAATGGCGTCTTCAACGATGTTCGAGGCCGTCCACAGCGCTTCACAGCCGCAGATGTCGAGGATGAAGCGCGACAGGATGCGCCCGCCCTGCTTGGTGTGGGTCACTTCGGGGTGGAACTGCACGCCGTAGTAGCCACGCGCATCGTCGAACATGCCGGCGATCGGGCAGCTTGGCGTGCTGGCCAGCACGTGAAAGTTCTCTGGCATCTTGGTGACTTTGTCACCGTGGCTCATCCACACGTCCAGGCCGAATACGCCATCATCGTCGATGTGGTCTTCGATGCCGTCGAGCAGGCGGCTCTTGCCGACTACGTCAACCCGGGCATAGCCGAATTCGCGCAGCTCGGAACCTTCGACCTTGCCGCCCATTTGCTCGGCCATGGTCTGCATGCCGTAGCAAATGCCCAGCACCGGTACGTTGAGGTCGAAGACCGCTTGCGGGGCACGTGGGCTGTTGGCTTCGTGGACCGACTCGGGGCCGCCAGCGAGGATGATGCCGCGCGGGTTGAATTCGCGGATCGCTTCATCGTCCATGTCGAACGGGTGCAGTTCGCAGTAGACACCGATCTCGCGCACGCGGCGGGCGATCAGCTGGGTGTACTGGGAACCGAAATCGAGGATCAGGATGCGGTGAGCGTGAATGTCGAGGGCCATGACTCAATCTCGTCAGTGGAAATCGGAAACGACACGGGGCTGTCGTAACAGCCCCGCTTGCTAGTGATGCTGGAAGCCTCAACCTACGCGGTAGTTTGGCGCTTCCTTGGTGATCTGCACGTCATGCACGTGGGACTCGGCCATGCCGGCTCCGGTGATGCGTACGAACTCAGGCTTGGTGCGCATCTCTTCGATGGTCGCGCTGCCGGTGTAGCCCATGGACGAACGCAGGCCGCCCATCAGCTGGTGGATGATCGCAGCCAGCGCGCCCTTGTACGGCACACGGCCTTCGATGCCTTCCGGCACCAGCTTCTCGGCACCGGCCGAGGAGTCCTGGAAGTAACGGTCCGAGGAGCCCTGCGCCTGCGCCATGGCACCCAGCGAACCCATGCCACGGTAAGCCTTGTACGAGCGGCCCTGGAACAGCTCGACTTCGCCCGGCGCTTCTTCGGTACCGGCGAACATCGAACCCATCATCACGCACGAGGCGCCAGCGACGATGGCCTTGGACAGGTCACCGGAGAAGCGGATACCGCCGTCGGCGATCAGTGGCACACCCGTGCCTTCCAGCGCGGCAGCGACGTTGGCGATGGCGCTGATTTGCGGCACGCCGACGCCAGCAACGATACGGGTGGTGCAGATCGAGCCTGGGCCGATACCGACCTTGACTGCATCAGCGCCAGCTTCAGCCAGGGCCTTGGCCGCAGCGCCGGTCGCGATGTTGCCACCGATGACCTGGACTTGCGGGTAGGTCTCCTTGACCCAGCGAACGCGATCGATCACACCTTTGGAGTGACCGTGAGCGGTATCCACCACCACCACGTCGACGCCAGCAGCCACCAGGGCGGCTACCCGCTCGCCGGTGTCCTTGCCAGTACCGACGGCAGCGCCGACGCGCAGGCGACCTTGGTCGTCCTTGCTCGCCAGCGGGTAGGCCTTGGCCTTCTCGATGTCCTTGACGGTCATCATGCCCTTGAGGCTGAACTTGTCGTCGACGATCAGCACTTTCTCGAGGCGATGCTTGTGCAGCAGCTCGCGCACTTCGTTCTTGTCGGCGCCTTCGCGGACGGTGACCAGACGCTCTTTAGGCGTCATCACATCACGCACCTTGGCGTCCAGACGGGTCTCGAAGCGCACGTCACGGGAAGTGACGATACCGACCAGGTCGCCGTTCTCCAGCACTGGAACACCGGAGATGTTGTTCAGGCGAGTCAGGTCGAACAGGTCACGCACAGTGGCGTCGGCGTCGATGGTGATCGGGTCCTTGACCACGCCAGCCTCGAACTTCTTGACCTTGCGTACTTCGCCGGCCTGTTGCTCGATGGTCATGTTCTTGTGGATGATGCCGATGCCGCCTTCCTGGGCCATGGCGATGGCCAGGCGCGCTTCGGTGACGGTGTCCATGGCAGCGGAGACCAGCGGAATGTTCAGTTCGATGCCACGGGTCAAACGGGTCTTGAGACTGACTTCATTAGGCAGTACCTCAGAATAACCAGGTACAAGGAGAATATCGTCGAAGGTCAGGGCTTCTTGGCTGATACGCAGCATCGCGGGGGCTCCCGGGCGGGAAAAATGGAAGCGCGCCATTATACTCATGCATGGCGCGCCACTCAATGCAAAATAAGGGCCTTCGGTCAGGGTTATGGCAGTTTTACCTGCACAACCGCCACCTTCTGGTCGAGCCAGTCGGCGAAGGCGTCGAGGAAGGCCGGGGTAAAGCCGGCCTCGCCCCAGTTGTTGAAGATGAATCCCAGGTTGGAAAAGGCACATGGCTGGAGGAACAGGAAGCCATTGATGTCATCTTCGAAACCGCACAGCGGGCAAGTGAAGTTATCGCTCACCGCCGGCATCCATTCCTCCAGGCTCTCGAACAACGGCTCGCCGACTTCCCGTCGGCACTCCGGGCAACCGGCCTCTTCGAGAAAGCCTTCGGCAGGGGTATAGATGCAGCGCTTGAGCATTACTTCCAGGCCATTGACCGGCTGATCGAAGGGCAGCTTTTCTGGGTGCAAGGCGATCTTCCGGGCGCCTGCGGCCAGGGCATAACCCATGCGGTTGCCGGTGCGACCGCAGGTGCTCAGTTGCTCTTCGACGATTTTCTCGCGTACCAGCCAGCGCAGGATCGCTCGGGCGCGGGCTTCATGCACCGGCACAGTGGACAGTTTGGGAACGATGATGCTCTGGGTGTTCATGAACAAGGCGGGCCTGGGGACTTCGGTAATGCTGCAATTCTACCGCCTGCTCAGCCGCTCAGATAGCGACCAATCAACGCAAGGCCGCTGGCCAGCACCAGCCAGGTGACCAGACGTACGAAAGCATCACGCGATAATTTCAGGGTTAGCCGCCGCCCTAGCCACAGCCCGATGAACATCACCGGCAACAAACAGGCGGCGAGCAACAACAAGCGGCTATCGGCATACACCCCAGCGATCAGGAACAACGACAGGCGCACCACCGTGCTGCAACTGATCAACGCACTCTGCGTCGCCCGCGCCTGCTCCTTGGACTCAAGCCGTGCATTGAGGTAGATCGCATAGAGGAAGCCGCCACTGCCAAACAGCGCCCCGAACAGCCCGCCGACTGTGCCCATGGGCGCCGCCCAAAGGCCGCGCAGACGAGCTGGGCGCACCTTCACCGCCAGGCTGTAGACGGCATAGAGGCTGATGAACAGGCCCATCAATAGCAGCAGAAAGTCCGACTTGAGCTGCAACAAGAAGATCACGCCCAAGGTGCAACCCAGCGCCATGAACGGCAACAGCCGCAGCAGTTCATCCCGCGCCACCGCCTTGCGTGCCGGCAGCCAGTTGCCGAACGCAGCGACGAAATCCAGCAGCACCAACAACGGGATGATCTTCGCCAGCGGCATGAAGTGAATCAGCACCGGCCCGGCGATCAACGCCGTACCGAAGCCGGCGATGCCAAAGACGATGTAGGCGACGCCGACACCCAGCAGGATCGGCAGCCAGTCGAGGGTAGAGAAAGGCAGTTGGGCAAGCATGTGCAAATTTCCAGAAAGGACAGGCAAAGGTTAGCCAGCCACGAGCCATGCCGACTAATATGGCTTTCTCCATTCACTCATCTCGAAAAAGCATGACTTCCATTCGCCAGCTGCGCTACTTCGTGGAAATCGCCGAGTGCGGCAGCTTTAGCGCTGCCGCCGAACGACTGTTCATCGCCCAGTCGGCATTGAGCCGACAGATCAAGGAGCTGGAGCAGCAGCTCGCTACGCCGCTGTTCGAGCGCACGGCGCGCCTACCCCGGCTGACGGCGGCCGGGCAGGTGTTTCTCGACCGTGCGCGGCAACTGTTGGCCGACCTGGACAAGGCCGAACGCCTGGCCCAGGAAATTGGCCAAGGGCTGCGCGGCAGCCTGCGGCTCAATCATTCCAGTACGGTGCCGTTGACGGGTCGATTGCTGCAGCGCCTGGGCGGATACCTGGAAGACAATCCAAACGTTTCGCTGGAGATTGCCCAGCAGTCCTCTGAAGCGCAGCTGGAGGATATTGCCCAGGGGCGCCTGGAAATCGGCCTGCTGCGGTTACCGGTGCTGCGCCAGCACGAGGGGGTTGAGATTCACCCCTTGTTCAGCGAGCCGCTGCTGCTTGCGGTCGCGGCCAATCACCCATTGGCTGACGCAAGCTGCGTGCAACTTGGGCAATTGCGCGATCAGCGGTTCATTTCCATCCCGCATCGCCAGCGGGGCGGATTGAGCTATCTGTCGGCCTCACTGTGCATGCAGGCGGGATTCTTTCCGCAGGCGGCGCAGGTGGTTTCGCGCAAGACCACCCAGCTGCAATTGATCCAGGCGGGGTTTGGCGTGGCGTTGTTGCCTGAGTGCATGCGCGATCTTGCGCCGCCCTCGGTAGCCTTTGTGCCATTGCAGGAGGCGTGTAGCAGCACGGTAGCGCTGGCGTGTCGGCGCCAGCCTGGTGATCTGGTGGGGAAGTTTTTACAAGCGATGGGTGGATGAATTTTTCACGACTCGGTTTTGGGGCTGCCTTGCAGCCCCAGGCTTCTGCGCTCAAGCCCATTCACCCGCCAGCACGGTGCATCAGGCCGACTTGTCCTTTATGATGCCCGGCATGATCAAAGACCCTTTCGAACGACTCGGCCTGGACCGCGAGGTCCTCACCGTCAGCCAACTGAACGGCCGCGCCCGCGTGCTGCTCGAAGATGTGTTCCGCAACGTCTGGGTAGAAGGCGAGATTTCCAACCTGGCCCGCCCGGCATCCGGCCACATCTATTTCACCCTCAAGGACAGCGGCGCACAGGTGCGCTGCGCCTTGTTCCGGCAAAACGCCGCCCGTGTGCGCCAGGCACTGCGCGATGGCCTGGCGGTGCGGGTGCGTGGCAAGGTGTCGCTGTTCGAGGGGCGTGGCGACTATCAACTGATTCTCGACACCGTCGAACCGGCCGGTGATGGCGCGCTGCGTTTGGCTTTCGAGGCGCTGAAAGAAAAACTCGGCGGCGAAGGCTTGTTCAGCGCCGAAGGCAAGAAGCCCTTGCCCGCCCATCCGCAGCGCATCGGCATCATTACCTCGCCGACCGGCGCGGTGATCCGCGACATCATCAGCGTATTCCGCCGCCGCGCACCGCAGGTCGAGCTGAACCTGATCCCCACCGCAGTGCAGGGCCGCGAGGCGATCAACCAGATCGTCCGCGCCCTGCGCCTGGCTGACAGCCGGGGGTTCGATGCGCTGATCCTGGCCCGCGGTGGCGGCTCGCTGGAAGACCTCTGGTGCTTCAACGAAGAAGCCGTAGCGCGCGCCATAGCCGCCTGCGTCACGCCCATCGTCAGCGCCGTAGGGCATGAGACCGACGTGTCGATCAGCGATTTCGTCGCTGACGTGCGCGCCCCTACGCCCTCGGCCGCCGCCGAGCTGCTGGCCCCGGACAACAGCGGCCTGCAATTGCGTCTGGATGGCCTGCAACGCCGCCTGCTGCTGCGTATGCAGAACCGCCTGAGCCACGACCGCCTGCGCGTCGAAGGCCTGGCCCGGCGCCTGCGCCACCCAGGCGAACGCCTACGCCAGCAGGCCCAGCGCCTGGACGACCTGGACATGCGCCTGCGCCGCGCCTTCATGCTCACCATGAACCAGCGCCACGAGCGCCTGGGGCGGCTCGACATGCGTCTGTCCGCACAGCATCCAGGACGCGCGCTGAAGCTGCTTAGCCAGCGTTTGGACAGCCTCGCCGAGCGCCTGCCACGGGCCATGCGTGAAGTGCTCAAGGACCGCCGCCAGCGCTTCCAGGCCCAATTGCAGACCCTGCAGGTGGTCAGCCCCCTGGCGACCCTGGCGCGCGGCTACAGCATCCTGCTCGATGACCGCGGCCACGCCATCCGCAGCGCCGCCCAGACCCGCAACGGCCAACGCCTGACTGCCCGCCTCAACGAGGGCGAACTGCAGGTGCGAGTCGAAGACAACCACCAGACTCCGGTCACCCTCTCGCTATTGGACTGACACATGCCGCGCCTGTTCGCTCCCCTGCTTGCCCTCTCACTGACGCTACTGACTAGCGTTGCCCAGGCCAGCTACATCACCCGCACGCTGAACAAGCCAGTGCCGGGCGGCGTCGCCGTGGTCAACCTGGGGCCAGGCGCCAGTGCGCCGGATGCTCGTTTCGACGGCAAGCCGGTACTGGTGGTCAAGGAGCAAGATGCCTGGCTGGCGATCGTCGGCATCCCGCTGACGCAAAAGCCCGGCACGGCCACCCTGAGCCAAGGCACACGCAGCTTGCCCTTCACGGTCGGCAGCAAGAAATACCCCGAGCAGCACATCACCCTCAAGAACAAACGACAGGTCAACCCGAACCCGGCCGACCTCAAGCGCATCGACCGCGAGCTGGCCGAGCAGATCAAGGCGTACCGCAGCTTCAGCCCTAACCTGCCGAGCAACCTGATCCTCGACAAGCCGGTTAGCGGGCCGCTGTCTAGCAAGTTTGGTGTGCGTCGGTTCTTCAACGGCGAAGAACGCAATCCGCATGCAGGCCTGGACTTTGCCGTACCTGCAGGCACCCCGATCAAGACCCCGGCCAATGGCAAGGTGATTCTGGTGGGTGACTACTTCTTCAATGGCCGGACCGTGTTCGTCGACCATGGCCAGGGCTTCATCAGCATGTTCTGCCACATGTCGAAGATCGACGTGCAGCCCGGGCAGCAACTGCGCCGCGGTGAAGTGGTTGGCCGAGTGGGCTCCACTGGCCGGGCCACCGGGCCGCACATGCACTGGAACGTCAGCCTGAATGATGCGCGGGTGGATCCTGCGATCTTCATCGGCGCATTCCAGCCCTAGACCCCGCTGCCCTCTGCGCGGATAAAAACGCTGCTCGACCGAGCCTGGGCAGGACGAGCAGCGGCTTGCGCCATCTAATTACACCGCGCAACCAGCACCGTTCATAACCAGAAATATCGCGACAAAATCTCGCCAATCCGCTTTTTTTAAGCATTCCTCTCAATTTTTTCCGAAGGCTTGCCATCCTTCACCTCTGTGGTTAGGGTTGAAGGCATGAAAACCTCTACCACCCTCATTCTGCTCCGCCAACACCGCAGCCTCTGCCTGGTCAGTGCACGACTACCAGGGTGAATCGCGTCGCCTCGCCTTTTCATCTCGTTATCGTTCGGCAGGCCCGATCTCGGCCGCACACTAAAGGAATACTTCCATGACCATGCTCAAAGACCCTTCGAAGAAATACCGCGCCTTCCCGACCATCGACCTGCCCGACCGCACCTGGCCGTCCAAGGCCATCACCGAGGCGCCAATCTGGTGCAGCTCGGACCTGCGTGATGGCAACCAGTCGCTGATCGAGCCGATGGACGCGGAGAAGAAGCTGCGGTTCTGGAAGACCCTGGTGCAAGTGGGCGTGAAGGAGATCGAGGCATCGTTCCCATCGGCCTCGCAGACCGATTTCGACTTCGTGCGCACCCTGATCGAAGACGGCCACATCCCTGACGACACCACCATCCAGGTGCTGACCCAGGCCCGTGAAGACTTGATCGCGCGGACCTTCGAGTCCCTGCGCGGCGCCAAGAAGGCCATCGTTCACCTGTACAACGCCACCAGCCCGTCGTTCCGCCGTATCGTCTTCAACCAAGACAAGCAAGGCGTGAAGGACATCGCGGTGAACGCGGCCAAGCTGTTCGTCAAATACGCCGCCCAGCAGCCGGAAACACACTGGACCTTCCAGTACTCGCCAGAGACCTTCAGCGCCACTGAGCTGGAGTTCGCCAAGGAAGTCTGTGACGCGGTCATCGAGGTGTGGAACCCGACCCCTGAGCACAAGATCATCCTCAACCTGCCAGCCACCGTGGAAGTGGCCACGCCGAACGTCTACGCCGACCAGATCGAATGGTTCTGCCGCAACGTCAATCGCCGCGACAGCGTGATCATCAGCCTGCACTGCCACAATGACCGCGGCACCGGCATCGCTGCGACCGAGCTTGGCTTGATGGCCGGTGCCGACCGCGCCGAAGGCTGCCTGTTCGGCAACGGCGAGCGGACCGGCAACGTCGACCTGGTGACCTTGGCCCTGAACCTGTACACCCAGGGCATCGACTCCAAACTGGACTTCTCCGATATCGACGGCGTGCGCAAGGTCGTTGAAGAATGCAACCAGCTGCCGGTGCACCCACGTCATCCGTATGTTGGCGACCTGGTCCACACCGCGTTCTCCGGTTCGCACCAGGATGCCATCCGCAAAGGCTTCGCCAAGCAACAGGAAGGCGAACTGTGGGAAGTGCCGTACCTGCCGATCGACCCGGCCGACATCGGCCGCAGCTACGAGGCGGTGATCCGCGTCAACAGCCAGTCGGGCAAAGGCGGCATCACCTACCTGCTCGAGCAGGAGTACGGCATCAGCCTGCCGCGCCGCATGCAGATCGAGTTCAGCCAGGTGGTTCAGGGCGAGACCGATCGCCTCGGCCTGGAAATGACTGCCCAGCAAATCCACGGCTTGCTGCACAAAGAGTACCTGCAAGCCAACTCGCCGTACGCGCTGGTCAGCCATCGCCTGCAGGAAGAGAACGGCCATAGCGCGGTGGAAGTGGAAGTCGCCGGTGAAGGTGAAACCACCCTGCACTGGCGCGGCAAGGGCAACGGCGCCCTGGAAGCATTGGTCGCCGGCCTGCCGATTGCAGTGGAGATCATGGACTACAACGAGCACGCCATCGGTGCCGGGACCAACGCCAAGGCGGCGGCCTACATCGAACTGCGCGTGGCCGGTGGCCGTCCGGTGCATGGTGTGGGGATCGATGAGAACATCACCACCGCCAGCTTCAAGGCACTGTTCAGCGCGCTGAACCGCTCGTTGAGCCAGCAAGAAGCAAAAGCCGCCTAATCAGCGCGCTCTAGTGAAAAAGCCCGTATCCCTGGATACGGGCTTTTTTATTACACGTGTTTTAATAAATAAACCCATGCACTGACATGGATCAACACTTTGTTTATTGAACCTCTTTAGTGCATTTTAATTAGCCAAAACATGTCGCGATAAGTCTTTCGTAATATCCAGCAAACAACATACAATAATGGCCGTGTGCCACCAAACAACAACAGCCTTGCACACATGTGAACCTGAAACTGCCCTACCCACATGAGGCCTGAAGCAATGCTGAATAATGCGCCGCTTCGTCTGAAGCTGTTGTTGATCGTACTATTCCCTCTCCTGGGCTTCCTGATTCTTTGCGGCCTGAATATCGCCGAGAACTACAAGAGCCTGCGCGACATGCAAGCCACCGTCGCAGCCAGCAGCACCGTCGAGCGCCTGAGCCAGTTGATTACTACCTTGCAGCGCGAGCGTGGCGCCAGCGGCGTATTTATCGGCAGCCACGGCAAGAGCATGGGCGATCGCCTTGGCCCCTTGCGCGGCGATAGCGACAGCGCCATCGCCGCCCTGCGTGAATTGCCAACAACCGGCAACGATCACAATACCTTCCTCGAAGCGATTGCCCGCTTGAAAGAAACCCGCGGGCAAATCGATAGTTTGGCCATCGACAGTAATGAGTCCGGCGCCCGCTATACCGGCATGATCCAACAGTTGATCGGTTATACCCAACTTCTGGAACGTCGCGTCAGCGATACCGCTGTGGTTCATGCCTTGGGCGCACTCAATCAATTCATCGAACTCAAAGAACGTGCCGGGCGTGAACGGGCATTGCTGGGGATTGTGTTTAGCCAGGACCGTTTCAATGAAACCCTGTTCTCACGATTCAGCCGTAACCTGGGTGAGCTCAACGCCTATACCGATGGCTACCGGCGTAAAGCGACTGCCACAGGCCTGAGCCAATTTGAAGAGCGCCAGCGCACCACAGCAGCGCTGGAAGTGGCTCGAATCCAGAAGCTGGCCTTTGAAACACCGTTGGGCCAGCCACTGGGCGTCAAGCCAGAAACCTGGTTCGAGACGTCGACCCAACGCATCGACCAACTGAGCGAAGTCGAACGTGCCCTGGCGGCCAACGTCGGTCAACTGGCCGAACAAGCACGCCACACTGCCGCCCGCGCCTTGTGGCTGACCCTCGGCGGTATCCTCATCGCCCTGGTGGCCGTGGCCCTGTTGTCGTGGCTGATCATCCGCAGCATCGGCAGTGCCGTGCGCGATATCAATGCCACCCTGGAGAGCCTCGCCCAGCGCGACCTGACCGCCCGGGCCAAGTACCGCAGCAAGGACGAGTTCGGCCAGATCGCCAGTAACCTCAACCGCATGGCCAACCAGATCACCGAGATCGTTCAGGAAATCGGTAATGCCACCGCTCAGGTTGCGACCGCCGCAGAAGAGTCGTCCGCCGTCACCCTGCAAACCAGCCGCAGCGTCGAGCAGCAGCGCCAGAGCACCGAGTCGGTGGCCACTGCGATCAACGAAATGAGCGCCACGGTGCGCGACGTCGCCCACAGCACCAATGACGCCGCGAGCCTGTCGCAGCAGATCCACACCAGTACCGAACAAGGCCGCGCAGAGATAGAAACGACCATCGCGCTGATCCGCGAACTGTCGAACCAGGCGCAGCAGACAGCGACGATCATCGATGAACTCAAGGATGAAAGCGACGCCATCACCTCGGTGCTGGATGTGATTCGCGGGATTGCCGAACAGACCAACCTGCTCGCGCTCAACGCCGCCATCGAAGCGGCGCGTGCTGGCGATCATGGGCGTGGCTTTGCCGTGGTCGCTACCGAAGTGCGCACCTTGGCGCAACGCACCCAGGAATCGACCGGCAACATTCAGCAGATGATCAGCAACCTGCAGGCAGGCTCGGACCGCGCCAATGCCTCGATGCTGGAAACCCTGGGCAAAGCCCAATCAGGCGCCGAGCGAATTGGTCGAGCCGGCGAACTGCTTGGGGAAATTGCCGAGGGCGTGGCCAGCATCAACGACCGCAACATCCAGATCGCTTCGGCGGCCGAGGAGCAGAGCGCGGTGTCGGAAGACATCAGCCGCAACGTCAACGAGATCAACGACCTGGTCATCCAAGTCAGCGCAGGGGCGCAGCAGACGGCGGTGACCAGCCAGGAACTGGCGCGCCTGGCGGAGTTTCAGCAGCAGTTGGTGGGGCGATTCAGAGTGGCGTGAGCCTGACTGTTCGGGGCGAGCAGTACCGGCCTCATCGCGGGGCAAGCCCGCTCCCACGCAAGCTATCCATTCACCAGCTATTCGTGGGAGCGGGCTTGCCCCGCGATGAGGCGGCACAGCCAACACAAAACCTGCAGACAAAAAAAGGGGCGCCGACCAAGCGCCCCATAAGCCGTGTAGCACACAACGAATTCGTTTCAGTCGAGCAACGCAATCGCCTCAGCGCTGCACTCGGTAATCCGCGCCCAATCGCCGTTCTTGATCCAGCTGCTGTCGAGCATCCAGGTGCCACCCACGCACATCACATTGGCCAGGGCCATGTAATTGCGCACGTTGGCGGTATTCACGCCACCGGTCGGGCAGAAGCGGATATCGCCAAACGGCCCGCCAAAGGCCTTGATCGCCGCGACGCCGCCGCTGATCTCCGCCGGGAACAGCTTGAAGCGCCGGTAACCGAGGGCGTAGCCCATCATGATCTCCGACGGCGTGCTGATCCCAGGCAACAGTGGGATATCGCTCTCGACACCGGCCTGGAGAATGTCCGGGGTAATACCGGGTGTGACGACGAACTGGGCACCGGCCGCCTCGACCGCAGCGAACATGCTGCGATCCAGCACGGTGCCCGCCCCGATGCACAGCTCCGGACGTTGCTCACGCAGCACTTGAATGGCCTTCAGGCCATGCGCCGAGCGCAGGGTCACTTCCAGCGTGCGAATGCCGCCAGCGGCCAGGGCATCGGCCAGCGGCAGGATGTCTTGCTCACGGGCGATGGTGATCACCGGCAAGATGCGCGCCTGCTCACAGATCTCGTCGATCCGTGCGGTTTTCTCGGCCATCGAGAGCAAAGGCTGTGGGCGTTCAAGGGTGGTCATGACAGTGGATCCTTGGCTCATGGGCACCAGTAGATGTCCAGGGGGTCGTGAAGAAAGGCGCGAATCGGCATTTCGGTAGTGTCATCGGCGGCCAGCGCGGCGCGCAGGGTAGCGAGTTTGCCTTCGCCTTGCACCGCCAGCGCGATGAAGTCAGCGCTGGCCAGCAAAGCGCGGGTCATCGACAAGCGCTGGTGCGGCACGCTCGGGGCGAGCATGGGCAGAATCCGCCGCTCGCCAATCTTGCCCAGGCCTTGGCGCAGCAGCGGGCTGGCCGGGAACAGCGAGGCGGTATGGCCATCGTCACCCATGCCCAGCACCAGCACATCGATCGGCGGCAGCTCGGCCAGGGCCTGATCGGCAAGCTCGGCAGCAGCGTCCAGGCTCGGCGCCTGCTGGTACAAGCCAATGAAGCGGGCCTTGCCCGCCTCGCCCTTGAACAGGTGGCGGGCCAGCAGGCCGGCGTTGCTGTCAGGATGCTCAACCGGCACCCAGCGCTCGTCAGCCAGGCTCACCGTGACCTTGGACCAGTCGAGCTTCTCGCTCGCCAATCGCTCAAGAAATGGCACCGGGCTGCGCCCGCCAGATAACACGACGCAAGCCTGCCCTTTGCCAGCGATAGCCTGGCGCAAGCGCTCGGCAACATCGCCAGCCAGTGTCGCGGCCAGGGCCTTGGAATCGGCCAAGGCATGGGTTTTGCCCCCCCCTGGCAGTTTCAATTCAGATATCGCCATACCACGCCCTCCCATCCCGTGTGATCAGTGCAATCGAGCTCATTGGCCCCCAGGAACCTGCCGCATAGGGCTTGGGAGCGTCACCAGCATTCTTCCAGCCGGCGATCAGCTGATCGCACCATTTCCATGCATATTCGATCTCGTCCTTGCGCACGAACAGGTTCTGGTTACCGCGCATCACTTCCAGCAGCAGCCGCTCGTAGGCATCCGGAATCCGCGCACTGCGCCAGGTATCGGAGAAATTCAGCTGCAGCGGGCCACTGCGCAGTTGCATGCCCTTGTCCAGGCCCTGCTCCTTGGTCATCACCCGCAACGAGATACCCTCGTCCGGTTGCAGGCGGATGATCAGCTTGTTACCGATCTGCAAACGCTGTTCCGGGGCGAAGATGTAGTGCGGGGTTTCCTTGAAGTGGATGACGATCTGCGACAGCTTGCCCGGCATGCGCTTGCCGGTGCGCAGATAGAACGGCACCCCCGACCAGCGCCAGTTGCGGATGTCGGCGCGCAGGGCAACGAAGGTCTCGGTGTCGCTCTGGGCGTTGGCGTTGTCTTCTTCCAGGTAGCCGGGCACCGGCTTGCCATCGCTGTAGCCGGCAATGTACTGGCCACGCACCACGGCGGTGCTCAGGCCTTCACCCGTGATCGGCGCCAGGGCCTTGAGCACCTTGACCTTCTCGTCGCGGATGCTGTCGGCGGAGAGGTCACTGGGCGGGTCCATGGCAATCAGGCAGAGCAGCTGCAGCAGGTGGTTCTGGATCATGTCGCGCAGCTGGCCGGCCTTGTCGAAATAGCCCCAACGGCCTTCGATGCCGACCTTCTCGGCCACGGTGATCTCCACGTGGCTGATGGAATTCTGGTTCCACTGGGTTTCGAACAGGCTGTTGGCAAAGCGCAGCGCAATCAGGTTTTGCACGGTCTCCTTGCCCAGGTAATGGTCGATGCGATAAACCCGGCTCTCCGGGAAAAACCGCGCCACCGCATCGTTGACCCGGCGCGACGACTCGAGATCGTGACCGATGGGCTTTTCCAGCACCACACGGGTGCGCTCGACCAGCCCGGCTTTGTCGAGGTTCTCGCAGATCGCACCATAGACCGCTGCGGGCGTGGCGAAATACGCGATCAGCGGCAGGCTGCCCGCCGCTTGCTCGGCCAGGGCCTGATAGCCCTCGGGTTGGAGGAAGTCCAGGTGCAGGTAGCTCAGCCGCGCAACGAAGCGCTCCAGCGCCGCCGCCTCGATGTCGGCATCCGGTACGTAGCGGCGCAGGTGGGCTTCGATGTTAGCCAGGTGCTGCTCGCCATCGCCCGGCTCGCGGGCCAGCGCCAGCAGGCGCGAGTCGGCATGCAGCAAGCCGGCACGGTCGAGCTGATAGAGCGCGGGGAACAGCTTGCGCAGTGCCAGGTCGCCAAGGGCGCCAAACAGGGCAAAGGTGCAAGGTTCAACACTGATCGCAGCCATGATGTTGGTTCTTTCCTAAAGTTGGCCTAGGAATATCGTTTTCAACGGCAGTTTTCAAGAGGTAATGTAGTAAAAACCACAACATTACCGACAAGTGTTACAGACAAGTGGTAGATCAACCCCTACCGACAGTACGATAGACAACACTGCAAAAAGCCTGCTGCACCGCCAGCCGGCTGTCTTCTCGACCCAAGGACACACCATGGACCGCGTGCGCAACCTCCTGGAACAGATCCAGGGACGCCTCGAAGAGCTGAACAAGGCCGAACGCAAAGTCGCCGAAGTCATCCTGCTCAACCCACAACAGGCGACTCGTTTCAGCATCGCCGCTTTGGCCCAGGCGGCCAAGGTCAGCGAGCCGACCGTCAACCGTTTCTGCCGTTCGTTCGGCGTCAGTGGCTACCCCGAGCTCAAGCTGCAACTGGCGCAAAGCCTGGCCAGTGGCGCCGCCTATGTCAGCCGCGCGGTGGAGGCGGACGATGATCCGGCCGCCTACACCCAGAAGATCTTCGGCAGCGCCATTGCCTCGCTCGACAGTGCCTGCCAACAGCTCGACCCGCAACAGATCAGCCGCGCCGTGGACATGATGATCCAGGCCCGCCAGATCCACTTCTTTGGCCTGGGCGCCTCGGCGCCGGTGGCCCTCGACGCCCAGCACAAGTTCTTTCGCTTCAACCTCGCGGTGTCGGCCCATGCCGATGTGCTGATGCAGCGCATGCTGGCCTCGGTTGCCCATACTGGCGACCTGTTCGTGATCATTTCCTACACCGGGCGTACCCGCGAGCTGGTCGAAGTGGCGCGCCTGGCCCGCGAAAACGGCGCCTCGGTGCTCGGCCTGACGGCTGCCGGCTCGCCGCTGGCCAACGCCTGCAGCCTGAGCCTGCACATCCCACTACCGGAGGACACCGACATCTACATGCCGATGACCTCGCGGATCATCCAGCTGACCGTGCTCGACGTGCTCGCCACCGGCATGACCCTGCGCCGCGGCGTCGACTTCCAGCCGCACCTGCGCAAGATCAAGGAAAGCCTCAACGCCAGCCGCTATCCGATCGAGGACGACGAGCTCAATTGAGCCGGTGCGCCTGCAAGCGCAGGTGCGCGCGCTGCCCCGGCGCCAAACTCAAGCCCTCGCCACTGCCGCTGGCCGCTTCGACGCAGACAAACCCCCGGCTCTCGCGCCCGCTGACGCCCATCAGCGGGCGATTGCCGGGGTGCCAGACCACCGTGTCGTCGCTGTCGCCGGTATCGATGCACAGCTCGCGCTGCCAGGCCGGGTCATGCAGCTGTACCCGCGGCGTGCCCGGATAGACCTTCTGACACCCACCCTTGACCTTCAACGCGCCGTTCTCACGGCAGGCCTGGCGATTCAAGCGGTCGTAGCCGTCGATATCTTCCAGCCCAGATAGCGCTATCTCGGCAACGTTGCTGATACGCCAGTAGGCCAGCAGCGCATGGCTCAGCTGGCAAGGTTCGCTGTCCTGATGCTCGGTGCTCAGGCTCAGCTCCATGCGATTGCCGAGCCGGGCGTGCAGGTCGACCTGCCAATCACACAGGTCCAGCCGCCACGTGAGGGTCACGCCCTCCTCGTCCTCGCAGCTATCTACCAGCTTCCAGTCGAGCAAACGTGCCCAGCCATGGGCCGGCCACAGGTCTTCGCTGGGATGGCGGCCATACCAGGGCCAGCACACCGGCACCCCGCCACGAATCGCCCCGACCTGCGGCCACTGCTCGGCACACCACAACCAGGGTCGCTCGCCGGCTGGTTGGAAGTGCAGCAGTTGGGCGCCCTGGCGGCTGAAAACGGCCTGGCAACGGGGGTGATCGATGATCAGCACATCGCGCTGCTGGTAACGCTCCCACTCGAACGTCGGCCTGGGCCGTTGCGTGGAAAAGAAGCGATGTAGCGGATGTTCAGGCATGGTTCCAAAGCTCTTGTTGTTTGAGATAGCGCTGTCTCGACCCAAGCCGCGCTACCACTGAAGACCAGTGGTAGCGGGATAGCCAAGAATGGATGGCGTAAATTTACAACAATTTTCCTCAGAATGACGACTGAATCTTCAGGCCTGCGACCAGCGCGTTATCCACTTCATCGACCCCGCCGGGGCTTTTGATGTATTGCAGGTTGGGCCGCACGGTCAGCCAATTGGTGACATGGAAGCCGTAATACAACTCGGCGTTGTACTCGGTGCGCTGCAGCGGGACGAAGCCTGGGTTGTCGTAGTCATTGATGCCGCTGCCGGCATTGAGCTGCTCGGCGCGCTTCTTGACGTCGTCGTTGACGTGAATCCGGGCAATACCGAAACCGATGTCATCCTTGGGCCGGGCATCGAAGGCGCCTTTATAGACCAGGCCGACTTGCTGGTAGTTGTCGACCACGTTGGTGGCCTTGTCATGCACGGTGAAGTTGGCGAACACACTCAGCCCGCGATTGACGTCGCCGCCGTGGGCAGTGACCTGCTGCTGCGCCACCACCCACCAGCCGTGCTTACTGGAGTGCGACTTGAAGCCCTCGCCAGTGATGCCCTGCGGGTTGCCGTTGACATCCTCATAGACATCGTCAGCCTTGGCCGTGCTGTAGTAGTAGCCCAGCCGGTACTCGCCAGGCAGGCCATTGACCTTGGGCGACCAGACCATTTCCACCGGCAGGATCGCGCCCTTGGTGCCGCTGCCGCTGAGCTTGAAGCCATTGCCGGTCTCCAGGTTGGAGGGGTTCTGTTCGAACGCGCCGACTTGAACGAAGAACTCCGGGGTGATGTTGTATTTGACCCGCAGCGCCCACTGGCTGACCGGCCAGTTGTACCAGATGCCACCAACCCAGTTACCGACCTGCGAGCCGCAGAACGCCAGGTTCTGGAAGTCGCAGGGGAAGCTGTTGAAATCTTCGCCCTCGCCGAAGCGGCCGAATTTCACATCCAGCGCGCCATCGAAGTATTTCTGCTTGATCCACATCTGGGTCAGCCGCCAGGTCTGGCCACGCCCCCACACTTCCTGCACCGAGCTGAACTGCCCGGCACGGGGGTCGCTGATGCGGTCATTGGACAGGTTGCGCCCGCTGCGCTCGGTGATCGCCAGCTTGAACTCGGTATCGCCCCAGCCGAGGATCTTCTCCAGGTCCAGGTGCATGCCCAAGGCGAACTGGTCGCTGTAGCGCGCAGTCTTGTCGTCGTTGTAGCCGCCATTGAGGTTGCCAGCCACTTCGCCGACATAGTCGAGGGTGAAGTCGTAGCCCTTTTCCAGCAGCTCGGTACGGGTGCCACCCCAGTCGCCGGTCATCCATTTCGATTCACTGGAAAAGGCCTCGGCGGCCTGCGCGCCGCTGCTGCCGACCACAGCCAGCAAGGCCAGCGAGCCCAGGGCCCTGATGCGTTTGCGATGTTCCATCCCTTTGCGTCCTCTTTTCTTGTTTTTAAGTAGACGATCTATCGGCCCTTGAAGCGAGCCACATTGTCCTTGTGCGGCGCAGCGGCACTGGACAGGTCCAGGCGCTCACCGCTTTGCGCGTCGAACAGCAACACCCGTGCCGGATCGAACTGCAGGTTGAGGCTGTCGCCAATCTGGCAGGCGACATCCGGAGCCAGGCGGCAGCAGACCTTGGTCTGGTTGAGGGTGACGAACACCAGCAGGTCAGGCCCGGTAGGCTCGGTCACCTGCACCTCGGCGCGCACTGCCGGCAGGCCATTGCCCTCGCCGGCACCCAGGCTGATCTGCTCGGGGCGCACGCCAAGAATCACCTCACGCCCCTCGAATGCGTCGGTGGCCGCGCCCAGTGGCAGCTCACAGCGCGCCTGGCCGCTGTCGAGCAAAGCCAGCAGGCGGCCGTCTTGGCGGGTCAGGCGCACCGGGATGAAGTTCATCGGCGGCGAGCCGATGAAGCTTGCGACAAACTGGTTGGCCGGATCGTTATAGATCTGCTGCGGTGTCCCGAACTGCTGGATGATGCCGTCCTTCATCACTGCCACCTTGTCGCCCAAGGTCATGGCCTCGATCTGGTCATGGGTGACGTACACCGTGGTGGTCTTCAGGCGCTGGTGCATCAGCTTGATCTCGGTGCGCATCTCGACCCGCAGCTTGGCGTCGAGGTTGGACAGCGGCTCGTCGAACAGGTAGATCTTCGGCCGCCGCGCCAGCGCCCGGCCCATCGCCACCCGTTGCTGCTGGCCACCGGACAACTGGCCCGGCTTGCGCGTCAGCAGATGCTCGATCTGTAGCAGCTTGGCCACCCGCGCCACCTCCTCGTCGATCGCCGCCTGGGGCAGCTTGCGAATCTTCAGGCCGAAGGCGATGTTGTCGCGCACGTTCATGGTCGGGTACAGCGCGTAGGACTGGAACACCATGGCAATGTCGCGATCCTTGGGGCTCATGCCGCTGACGTCCTGCTCGTCGATCAGGATCGCCCCGCCACTGATGCTTTCAAGGCCGGCGATGCAGTTCATCAAGGTCGACTTGCCGCAGCCGGAAGGGCCGACCAGGATCAGGAACTCGCCATCCTTGATCGACAGCTGGATGTCCTTGAGCGTGTCCGGGACGCCGGTGCCGTAGGTCTTGTTTACATTGCGAAGTTCGAGCGTTGCCATGACTTACCCCTTGACCGCGCCGGCGGTCAGCCCGCGCACGAAATACTTGCCCGCCACTACGTAGACCAGCAGGGTTGGCAGCCCGGCGATCATCGCCGCGGCCATGTCGACGTTGTATTCCTTGGCCCCGGTGCTGGTGTTGACCAGGTTGTTCAGGGCCACGGTGATCGGCTGCGAATCGCCGCTGGAGAACACCACCCCGAACAGGAAATCGTTCCAGATCTGGGTGAACTGCCAGATCAGGCAGACCATGATGATCGGCGTCGACATCGGCAGGATGATCCGCCCAAAGATGGTGAAGAATCCGGCGCCATCGAGCCGCGCCGCCTTGACCAGGGCATCGGGAATGCTCACGTAGTAATTGCGGAAGAACAGCGTGGTGAAGGCCAGGCCGTAGACCACATGCACCAGCACCAGGCCGCTAGTGGTGCTGGCCAGGCCCAGCTTGCCCAAGGTGAACGAGGCCGGCAGCAGCACGGTCTGGAACGGCAGGAAGCAGCCGAACAACAGCAGGCCGAAGAACAGCTGCGAGCCGCGAAAACGCCACATCGACAGCACATAGCCGTTGAGCGCACCGAGGGTGGTGGAGATCAGCACCGCAGGCACGGTGATCATGATCGAGTTCCAGAAGTACCCGCTGACCGTGGCCCAGGCCTTGACCCAGCCAATGCCGGTGACCACCGTCGGCCAGCTCAGCAGGTTGCCCGAGCCGATGTCTTCCGGGGTTTTGAAACTGGTCAGCAGCATCACCACCAGCGGCACCAGGTACAGCAGTACAGCGCTCAGCAACACCGCGTGAATGGCGATGCGGCTCAGGCTCAGGGCCGGTTTGTCGAGACGATTAGTCATGGCGCTTGGCCCTCAATTCCGAGTACAGGTAAGGCACCAGGATCGCCAGGATCGCGCCGAGCATGAGGATCGCACTGGCCGAGCCCATGCCCATCTGGCCGCGGCTGAAGGTGAAGGAATACATGAACATGGCCGGCAGGTCGGAGGAGTAGCCTGGGCCACCTGCGGTCATTGCCGCGACCAGGTCGAAGCTCTTGATGGCGATGTGCGCAAGGATCATCAGCGAACTGAAGAACACCGGCCGCAAGCTCGGCAGCACCACTTGCCAGTAAATCCGCGGCAGGCTTGCGCCGTCGATCTGCGCAGCGCGGATGATCGACTGATCGACCCCACGCAAACCGGCCAGGAACATCGCCATGATGAACCCCGAAGCCTGCCAGACCGCCGCGATCACCAGGCAGTACACCACCCGGTCGGGGTCGATCAGCCAGTCCAGGCGAAAGCCCTCCCAGCCCCAGTCACGCAGCAGCTTGTCCAGGCCCATGCCGGGGTTGAGCAGCCATTTCCAGGCAGTCCCGGTGACGATCATCGACAGCGCCATCGGGTACAGGTAGATGGTGCGGATGAAGCCTTCGCGGCGGATGCGCTGGTCGAGCAACACCGCCAGCAACACACCGATCGCCAGGCTGATGCCGATGAACAAGCCGCCGAACACCAGCAGGTTCTTGCTCGCCACCCACCAGCGGTCGTTATCGAACAGCCGGGCATATTGGGCAAGACCGGCCCACTTGTAGGTGGGTAGGAAGGTCGAGGTGGTGAACGAGAGAACGAACGTCCACAGGATGTAGCCGTAGAAGCCCACCAGGATGATGAACATGCTCGGCGCCAGCACCAGTTTTGGTAGCCAACGCTGCAAGGCGTCCAGGGGTGAGGCCCGCAGTTGGGCGGTCAAGGTAGTCATGATTGCGATACCTGTCAGTCAGTGATGCCCCAGCAAGCGCGCCTATTGCCTAGGCAACGCGATCCTTGTGGGAGCGGGCTGGCCCGCGAAGAGGCCGGCCCGCCCCCTCAGTGGATAGCAAGGGCAAGTTGCAGCGGCGATGGCTTCAGAGGCGTGCTATTGCGCTGCCTTGATCGCTGCACCCAGCTTCTTCGCAGCATCCGCAGGATCGGCCTTGGGGTCATTGATGTAGTTGGTCACCACATCGAAAAACGCGCCCTGCACCGCCAGGTTGGTCGCCATGTTGTGCGCCATGCTCGGTTGCAGGCCGCCGTTCTGGGCGTCGGCAAGGAAGTCCTTGGCCGAGGTTTGCGCGCAGGCATCGAAGCCATGCTTGGCCATGTCGGCGAGCAGGTCCTTGCGCACCGGGATCGAGCCTTTGTTGGTGCTGAACAGTTTCTGGAAGTGCTCGCCCATGACCACCTTGGCGATGTCCTGCTGTCCGGCGGAAGTACCGGCATCCTTCTGCTTGAACACCACCAACGAGTCGATGTTGTAGGTGAAGGCCTTGTCGGTGCCGGGGAACGGCACGCACTGGTAATCCTGGCCGGCGACCTTCTTGGCCAAGGTCCATTCGCTCTTGGCCCAGTCGCCCATGACCTGCATGCCGGCCTTGCCATTGATGACCTTGGCCGCCTCCAGGTTCCAGTCCTGGCCTTTGCCGTCGACATCCATGTAGGTTGCGACTCGCTTGAGCTCGGTCAGCGACTTGACCATGTCCGGACCGGTCAGGGTGGCGTTATCGAGGTCGACGAAGGCTTTCTTGTAGCCGTCCGCCCCCATCACCGACAGCACTACCGCTTCGAATACGGTGCTGTCCTGCCACGGCTGGCCACCATGGGCGAGCGCGATGAAGCCTGCGGCCTTGAGCTTGTCACCAGCGGCATAAAATTCTTCGAGGGTGGTCGGCAGCTTGTCGATACCCGCCTTCTTGAACACTTCAGGGTTGATCCACAACCAGTTGACCCGGTGAATGTTCACCGGCACCGCCACGTAGTCGCCGTCGAACTTGACGGTGTCGGCGACCTTCTTCTCCAGCAGAGCGTCCCAGTTATCGGCCTTGGCTACATCCTTGAGTACGTCGCTGTCGAGCAGCCCGGTGGAGGCCCAGTCCTGGATATCCGGCCCCTTGATCTGGGCGACGCCTGGCGGATTGCCGGCGACTGCACGGCTTTTGAGCACCGTCATGGCCGTTGCACCGCCACCGCCTGCGACTGCGCCATCTTTCCAGGTGAACCCATCTTTCTCGACCTGGGCTTTGAGTACGTCGACCGCGGCTTTCTCGCCGCCCGAAGTCCACCAATGCACCACTTCCACGCTGCCTTTGGAATCGGCGGCCAGGGCGCTGAGGGGGAATAACGAGGCAAGAGAGATCGCGGCGGCGAGGCGGAGAGTCGAATTCATCGGAGTACCTTTCTTGTTGTTATGCAGTGCAAGACTGTCGCTTGCGTTGCAGAGCAGTGTAATAACGCTTGGATGGCGCCAGGTAACGAAGCGCTGTGCGAATGTCATCACTTGGTTACATTGGCCCGGGCGAGTGCAGTAGCCAGGCTGGGCGCCAGCGGCAAAGCAGGTAGCAGCACGGCCTGGTAGGCATGGTAGAGGTCGGGTTTGCCGCCCCAGATGCTGGCGCTGGGGCGATTATCTGGGTCCAACTCGTGGTGCCAACTGCCAGCGGCGCGGTCGATCAAGTGGCTATCGATGAACGTCCAGAAACAGTGGTACCAGCCCTGGTAATGGGCCTCGCTGGTGCGCCGCCATAACGCTGCGGCGGCAGCGCTGGCTTCGGCGTGGGTCCAGTGCAGGCGCTGGCGCACTACCGGGCGCTTATCCCAATCCAGGGTATAGACGATGCCTGGGGCACCGTCGGCGTGCCAACCGTGTTCACAGGCGCTGTCGAACAGGCCACGGGCGGCGGGCAGCAGCCAGTCAGGCGTGGCCAGGCCGGCCAACTGGCGCGCGGCCTCCAGGTGCAGGAGCAAGCGTGACCATTCGAAGCCGTGCCCGGGGGTGATGCCATAGGGGCGAAAGCCATCGGCAGGGTTCGCCACGTTGTACTGCGCCAGTGCTTGCCAGCGCGGGTCGAAATGCTCGATGACCTGATAACTGTTGGCCTTCGCCTGACCATGGATGATGCGTTCGACGATCCTAAGCGCGCGATCCAGCCAGACGCTGTCGCCGGTGACATCGGCCAGAGCGAGGAACGCCTCGGTCGCGTGCATGTTGCTGTTAGCACCGCGGTAGGCTTCCTCCTGCTGCCAGTCGCGGCTGAAACTTTCACGCATGGCGCCCTCCTCGTCGCTCCAGAAATGCCTTTCGATGATCTCGCTTGCCGCCTGTAACAGCTGCGGCGCAGCGGTGCTGCCGGCGACTACTGCAGAGCTGGCCGCCAGGGCGACGAAGGCATGCAGGTAGGCCGCCTTGCCGGTATCGCCATAGCGAGTGGGTTTGGCGAACCAGCCGCCGAAGCGGGTGTCGCACAATGGGCCGCTGAGGGCCGCCACACCATGCTCGACCAGGGCCAAACAGCCTGGAATACCTTGCACATGAGCCATGGCGAAGCAGTGGGTCATACGCGCAGTGATGATGGTTTCGGCGATGGCCTCGTTGGGCAAACGCCCTTGTGCATCGAGGCCGGCGAAGCCTTCGGCAAGTCGCGAGGCCTTGGCGAATGAGACCAACCGTTGCCCTTCAGCCAGCAACCAGGTGAGATGCGCGGGTGAATCGAGCGAACGGGTGAGCGGAAATTGATCGGTGCTCATCGATCTGCTTCGTCCTTGTCGAGGACAGGCCAGATGCCTGTCGTGAAGCGAGATTCTAGCCAGCGCTCGGTGGCCGCCATGTCACGAAGGCTTGTGCGAATGTCACCTGGTGGTGACATTTTCTGGGCGTAGTAGTGTCAGGTCACTCAGGCGTACGTGGCAGACACAAGGTCACCCGCAGCCCGCCCTCACGCAAATTCAACAGGCTCACTTCGCCCCCATGACTGTGGGCAATGTTGCGTGCGATCCCTAACCCCAAGCCATAACCCTGTTGCTTACCCGCCAGGCGAAAGTGCGGCTCGAACACCTGCTCCATCTGCTGCTGCGGCACGCCCGGGCCCTGATCATCCACCTGCAAGACAAACCCTTCGGCGCCATCGATGATGCGCAAATGCGCGCGCTCGCCGTACTTGATGGCGTTATCGATCAGGTTGCCAATGCACCGGCGCAGCGCCAGGGCCTTGCCTGGATAAGGCGCCTGGGCACTGCCCTCCAGGGTAATGCGGCCATCACCCAGATACGGCTCAGCCAGGAGCTCCAGCATTTGATTGAGGTCGATCGGCTCGATGTTCTCGTGAATGTCGGTGTCCTTCACGCACTGCAAGGCACCTTTGACCAGCAGCTCCAGCTCATCCAGATCACGGCTGAACTTGGCTTGCTGGCGCTCGTCTTCGAGCAACTCGACCCTCAGCCGCAGGCGGGTGATTGGCGTGCGCAGATCGTGGGAAATGGCACTGAATAACTGGCTGCGCTCCGTCAGGTAGCGACTGATGCGTTCGCGCATACTGTTGAACGCGCGCCCCACTTCGACCACTTCGCTGCCGCCACCTTCGACCACCGGCGCTACATCGGCGCCCAGCGACAACTCTCGCGCCGCCTGCGCCAGGCGCTTCAACGGCCGGCTTTGCCAATGCACCAGCAGGCCGATGAACAGCAACAGCATGGCGGTGGTCAGGGCGATGAAACCCATCTGCTGGCGGGGCAACCGTTCGGCCTCAAGGCTGGTATAGGGCTCGGGCAGCAGTGAGGCGATATACAGCCACTCGCCCTGGCCCAGGCGAATCTGCGTCACCAGTACCGGCGGATTGAGCGGCTCGAGGGTCAGCGAATAATGTGCCCACGAGCGCGGCAGCTCATCGAGCTTGAGCCCACTGTTGAAGATGCGCAGCTCATCGGGGCTGACGAACTCGACGGACACTTCGATCTGCTGCCCGAGCCGCTCATGCAGCACCTGTTGGAACACCTCGATCACGGCCTGCTTGCGTGGGGTGATCGGCAGCACGGCCATGTCCAGCGGCTTTTCGTTGAGCGAAACGAAAAACCGCGTGCCGCCCATGCTGCGCAACTGGTCGAGCACCATTGGCCGGTAGGCCACTGGCAGCGAGCGAAAATAACTGACGCTGGCACTCATCGAATGGGCCAGGCTACTGGCACTGGCCCGTAGCCCCTGCAGCTGGCTGGCGCGCAGTTGCGCGACCCAGATCAGGCTCGACAAACCCTGGGCGAGCAGCACCACCAACAACGTCAGCAGCAGCATCCGCCCCAGTAACGAGCGCGGCAGCAGGCGCCAACGCCGCTCAGTTAGCGGGGCAGACATGTGCCGCCAACAAGTAGCCGCTGCCCCGTACGGTGCGAATCAAGCGCGGCGGCTTGTCGGTGTCGCGCAGGCGTGAGCGCAAGCGGCTGACCGCCATGTCGACGATGCGGTCCAGCGGCATCGGCTCGCGCCCACGGGTGGCATTGCCGATGGTGTCGCGGTCGAGGATCTGCTGCGGGTTGTCGAGAAACAGCTTGAGCAAGGCAAAGTCGGCGCCGGAGAGGATCACCTCTTCGCCGTCGCGGTGGAACAAGCGGTGGCTGACGGTATCCAGACGCCAGTCGTCAAAGGCCAGCACCGCACTGCTCGGTGCAGCCTGGCCAAATTCGGCGCGGCGCAGCAGGGCCTTGATGCGGGCCTGCAACTCGCGAGGGCTGAACGGTTTGCCAAGGTAATCGTCAGCGCCCAGTTCCAGGCCGATGACCCGGTCGGCTTCGTCGGAGCTGGCGGTGAGCATGATGATCGGCACCCGCGACAAGCGCGGGTGCTGTCGGACCCAACGGCACAGGCTGAAGCCGTCTTCGTCGGGGAGCATGACATCGAGGATCACCAGGTCGCAGGGTGCGCTGTCGAGGGCCTGGTGAAAGCCTTGGCCATCGGCTTCGGCACGGACCTGAAAGCCCGAGCGGCTGAGGTAGGTTTGTAACAGTTCGCGGATTTCCTGGTCGTCATCGACCATCAGGATCGATCGGGCGGCAGTGCTCACAAAAATCCCTTCCCCTGCTCAGCGCGGGTCTGAATGCCCGCTGTTATTTTATTTCGCTTCCAAGGTCTTCATCGCGGGGCATCGTGGGAGCGGGCTTGCCCCGCGATGAAGACAACCAGGAGATCAATGATCAAATGCTTGCTGCAGAGCCACCCCTGCTCCCCGCAACCCAGAAAACTCAGCCGTCACCAACCATACCGGCACACCGCTGAAATACCCACTCATGCACCCCTTGTCGGCAAAACTCGCGGCAAAACCACTGCGCAAAAACAACTCGGCAAAGCGCGGAATCACGCCACCAACGATATAAACCCCACCTCGCGCGCCCAGGGTCAGGACATTGTTCCCCGCTACCCGTCCAAGGAACCGGCAAAACTGCTCGACCACCGCCAACGCCCGTGGCTCACCGGCCAAAGCCGCATCGGTGATCTCAGCCGGGGTCTTGTGCCGCTGGACGTCGCCATCCAAGACACAGATCGCCTGATACAAACGCACCAACCCACCACCACTGAGCACGGTCTCGGCACTGACATGGCCGATCTGCCGATGAATCTCTTGGTGAATGGCCGCCTCGCGCGCGTTGCCCACCGGCAGGTCGACATGGCCGCCCTCCCCGGGCAACGCCAGCCAGCGCTGCTCACCCAAGCGCAGCAAACTGCCCACGCCAAGGCCGGTGCCAGGCCCGATCACCAACGCCGGACGGCTCGGGTCGGCAGCGCCGCCGCACACCTGGCGAAACTCGCCATCGCGCAGGCGGGTCATGCCCAGGGCCATCGCGGAAAAATCATTGATCAGTTGCAGGTGCTCGACTTGCAGGGTCTGGCAGAACGCCTTGCGGCTCAGCCGCCAGTGGTTGTTGGTGAAGCGAAACTCATCGCCATCCACCGGCCCAGCCACCGCCAGGCACACCGCCGCCAGGCCGCCACGGGCTATGCCTTGCTCACGCAGATAGGCCTCGATTGCCTGCTCGGGGCTGGTGTAGTCGGCGGTGGCCAGCACCTGCACGGCGTGCAGCTGGTTGTCGCGCCACAGGGCAAAACGTGCGTTGGTACCGCCAATGTCGCCAACCAGCAGGTCTTTCACTTGAGGTTCTCCAAGCCAGAGGTAAAGGCGCTGGCGCCCTGCTCGGCCGGGCTGAACGCCACACGCATGAAGCCGAACAGCTCGCGACCACAGCCCAGGTCATTGCCCAGCGGTGCGGCTGGCAGCTCGCGGCTGGCCAGTTCGTCGGCCGAGACCATCAGCTGCAAGGTGCCTTCGACACCATCGACCCGCACGATATCACCATCACGCACGCGCGCCAGCGGGCCACCATCATAGGCTTCCGGGCAGACGTGAATGGCTGCCGGGATCTTGCCCGATGCGCCGGACATGCGTCCATCGGTCACCAGTGCCACCTTGTAACCGCGATCCTGCAACACCCCGAGGAACGGCGTGAGCTTGTGCAACTCAGGCATGCCATTGCAGCGCGGCCCCTGGAAGCGCACCACGGCGACGAAGTCGCGCTCCAGCTCGCCCGCCTTGAAGGCATCGGCCAGCGACTGCTGGTCATGGAACACCCGCGCTGGCGCCTCGACCACCTGATGCTCAGGCGCCACGGCAGAGACTTTCATCACTCCGCGGCCAAGGTTGCCCTCCATGACCCGCAGGCCGCCCTCAGCGGAGAATGGCCGAGATACCGGGCGCAGAATGTTTTCATCCAGGCTCTGCAACGGGCCTTCGCGCCAGACCAAACGGCCATCCTCGAGGAACGGCTCCTGGGTGTAGCGGCGCAGGCCGTGGCCTGCCACGGTGTTGACGTCTTCATGCAGCAGCCCGGCATCGAGCAGCTCGCGAATCAAAAACGACATACCGCCTGCCGCCTGGAAATGGTTGATGTCGGCCTTGCCGTTCGGATAGACGTGCGACAGCGTCGGCACCACCTCGGAGAGGTCGGCCATGTCCTGCCAGGTCAGCTGGATGCCTGCTGCCTGAGCGATAGCCGGGATGTGCAGGGTGTGGTTGGTCGAACCGCCAGTGGCGTGCAGGGCGACGATCGAGTTGACCAGCGCCTTTTCGTCGACGATCTCACCCAACGGCATGAAACTGCCGCTGGCCTTGGTCATCCGCGTCACTTGCTGCGCCGCCTCGGCCGTCAGGGCGTCGCGCAGTGGCGTGTAGGGGTTGACGAACGAGGCGCCGGGCAGGTGCAGGCCCATCACTTCCATCACCAGCTGGTTGGTGTTGGCGGTGCCATAGAAGGTGCAGGTGCCAGGGCTGTGGTAAGACTTCATCTCCGACTCGAGCAGCTCCTCGCGGCTGGCCTTGCCCTCGGCATAGCGCTGGCGCACGTCGGCCTTCTGCTTGTTGGAAATGCCCGAAGGCATCGGCCCGCCGGGGACGAAAATGGTCGGTAGATGGCCGAAGCGCAGCGCGCCCATCATCAGGCCCGGGACGATCTTGTCGCAGATGCCGAGCATCAACGCGGCATCGAACATGTTGTGTGACAAGGCAATCGCGGTGGACATGGCGATCACTTCGCGGCTGGCGATGGCCAGCTCCATGCCCGGCTCGCCCTGGGTCACGCCATCGCACATGGCCGGCACGCCGCCAGCGAACTGGCCGACCGAGCCGATCTCGCGCAGCGCCTGTTTGATCTGTTCGGGGAAATGCAGGTACGGCTGGTGCGCCGAGAGCATGTCGTTATAGGCCGAGACGATCGCCACGTTGGCCGCGTTCATCATGCGCAGGCTGTGCTTGTCCTCGGCACCGCAACCGGCCACACCATGGGCGAAGTTGGCGCACTGCAGGCTGGCGCGCATGGGGCCATCACTGGCCGCGCCACGAATCAGTTGCAGGTAGCGCTCACGGGTGGGACGGCTGCGTTCGGTCAGCCGTTGGGTGACCTCAAGGATGCGCGGGTGCATGTACTGGACTCCAGGCTGACTGTAAGGGTGGTCTGAAGCGGCATTTCCCCTCCAAACGATTGCGACCTAGGCTCAAGGTAAAGGTGCCTGGTGCAACGCGGAAACAGCTCGCCCGACCACTCGTTGTATGTTTAAACAAAATACTGCCATCAAAAGGGCTTGTTTTCTATCCCGCAACGCATAATCTTGTAATTCCAATAACAAAACCGTTTCAGTGAAGATGCTTTTTTGGCTACAGTCCTTGTGCCACAGCCTTCACCCGACTGCCAGAGGTATTGCCATGACCCTTCGCATCGCCATCAACGGATTCGGCCGCATCGGACGCAACGTCCTGCGCGCACTCTATACCCAAGGCTACCGCCAGGACCTGCAGGTCGTCGCAATCAACGACTTGGGTGACAGCGCGATGAACGCCCACCTGCTCAAGTACGACAGCGTGCACGGCATCTTCGACGCCCAGGTCGAGGCCGATCACGAGAGCCTGACCGTCAATGGCGACCGAATCGCCGTCAGCGCCATCCGCAATCCGGCCGAACTGCCGTGGAAGGCCGAGGCGATCGATGTGGTGTTCGAATGTACCGGGCTGTTCACCGAGCGGGCCAAGGCCGCTGCTCACCTGAGTGCCGGCGCGGGCAAAGTGATCATCTCGGCGCCGGGCAAGGGCGTCGATGCCACCGTGGTGTACGGCGTCAACCATGACGTGCTGCGCGCCTCGCACCAGATCATCTCCAGCGCTTCGTGTACCACCAACTGCTTGGCGCCGATTGCCCAGGTGCTGCACCGTGAGTTCGGTATCGAGCAAGGCCTGATGACCACCATCCATGCCTACACCAATGACCAGGTGCTGACTGACGTCTACCACAGCGACCCGTTCCGCGCGCGCTCGGCGACCCAGTCGATGATCCCCAGCAAGACCGGCGCCGCCGAGGCGGTCGGCCTGGTACTGCCGGAGTTGGCCGGCAAGCTCACCGGCATGGCCGTGCGGGTGCCGGTGATCAACGTGTCGTTGGTCGACCTGACCGTGAACCTCAAGCGCGAGGCCAGCGCCGAAGAGGTCAACCAGCTGTTCCTCGAAGCCAGCCGCCACTCCCGTGTACTGGGCTACAACGCCCTGCCACTGGTGTCGTGCGACTTCAACCACAACCCGCTGTCGTCGATTTTCGACGCCAACCACACCCGCGCCAATGGCCGCATGCTCAAGGTATTGGCCTGGTACGACAACGAATGGGGCTTCTCCAACCGCATGCTGGATAACTGCCTGGCGCTGTGTAGCGCACGCTAGGCGCAAGCCAGGGGACGTGGGAGCCACGGGTATGGGAGCCACGTGGGAGCGGGCTTGCCCCGCGATAGCGCTGTCCGATCCAGCGCTATCGCGGGGCAAGCCTCTTCTCACACACCTGCCCGAACCCACCCCTGCAAACATCACCTTACCAATTCTTTACCTGTCCAAGGCTTGACCAACAGCATGGATGATAAGCATTATCATTCATCCGCATCGGTCAGGTTTCCCCGTGAGTCAGTCTCGCTTCAACACCGTTTTCCTCTCCCAGCGTCTCAGCCTGCTGCGAACGCTACAGGGCATGGTGGGCAACCCCAGCACGGCGGAAGACCTGCTGCAGGAGACTTACCTGCGGGTCACCCGGGCCTTGGGCGAGCGGCCGATCGAGCATCTGGAGCCGTTCGTCTTCCAGACGGCGCGCAACCTCGCCCTCGATCACTTGCGCGCCCGCCGGGTGCAGGCGCGGACCTTGGTCGACGACGTGCCCGAGCAAGTGCTGCACAACGTTGCCGCACCGGCCAGCAGCAGCGAGGACGCCGCCCACGCCGAGCAACTGCTCAAGCACCTGAGTGTAAGCCTCAGCCAGCTGACCTCGCGCCAGCAGCAAATTTTTATCCTCAGCCGCCTGCATGGCGCCAGCTACATGGAAATCGCCGAGCAGCTGAACGTCTCGGCCAGCACGGTTCAGAAGGAACTGAAACTGATCATGGCCATCTGCATGGGTGTAGCCGATCGACTCAAGTGAGCCGACCGCTCGCCGCCTGGGTTTGGCAAAGCGCTTGCCTTGCCCCGGCGCAGCCATGATCATTTGCAAAAAACGCTCATCGCAAGGATCACCCGTGACTGACAGCCATGCCCCCCGCCCATCACCCGCCGGGCCCGATGCCCGCGCCCGTGCCATGGACGAGGCGCTGGACTGGCTGGTGCGCCTGCAATGCGCCAGCGAAGCAGACACCCATGAATTCGAGACCTGGCTCAGTGCCGCGCCGGAGAATGCCGAGGCCTACGTCGAGGCTGAGGCCTTGTGGAATGGCGCGCCCCTGCGCCAGGCCGCCGTGCAGATTCATCAAAGCCGCCGCAACGCCTTGAGCGCACGTGTTCGCCGCCACTGGAAGCCGCTGGCGACAGCGGCCGTGCTGCTGGTCGGGCTGTTCACCTTTGGCAACCTGCCGGTGCGTTTGCAGGCCGATCACTTGACCGTGGTTGGCGAACGCCAGCGCTTGCAGCTGGATGAGGGGGCCAAGGTGTTGCTCAACACTAACTCGGCGTTTGCCAGCGATCTGCGCGATGGCCGACCGGTCGCCCGGTTGCTGCAGGGCGAGGCGTATTTCCAGGTGAGCGGTGGCAGTCAGTTGCCACTGGAAGTGCAGGCGGGGCCGTTGCGGGCACAGGTGCGCGACACGGATTTCGCGGTGCGTTACCTGGATGGCGAGGCGCAGGTTCGCGTGCAGCGGGGAGATGTCGATCTGCAGGCGGCGAGTGACCAGCGTATCCGGCTCACGGCCGGTGACAGCATCAGCGTTGGTCCGCAGGGCTTCGGTGAACGGTTGCGGCCTGACATGCACAAGGATCTGGCCTGGGTCGATGGGCGGCTGGTGTTCGAGAACTGTCCGTTGAGCCAGGTGCTTGCCGAGGTCCGGCGGTACTATCCTGGGTGGATCATCAATCGCAATGATCAACTGGATCATGTGGCGGTGACCGGGAATTATCGGCTGGATCAGCCGCTGGAGACGCTGCGGGCGTTGGCTCATATGACTTCGGCGCAGTTGCATGAGTATCCGGCGGTGGTGATTTTGAACTGAGGTTGGGTTTGGGTTTGGGCTTGTAGAAGTTTGGACATATCCATTGGCGATGGCGACGCTGAGTCACCTTTCCGCCCTTACGGCGGGTCACTTTTTGGCAAACGCCCGGTGTGCCGGCCCAGCCAAAAGTAACCAAAAAAGTCTGCGCTCCACCATCCGGCCCTACGCTGCGCTTCGGGTCCCCTCGCTTCGGTGCCTTTCGGGCCCGCGCGGCCTACGATTTGCTACGCAAATCTACATCTCGCGCCTTCGGCTACGCCGAAGGGTGCTGCGCACCTGGCCCTACAGACACCTACGCTCGGCCTCCTGAAGTCGCGAAGTTAGTGGCGGCGCCTGGGCTGGCGTTATCTGGCGATAGTGGCAGGTGTGGTGGATAGTCGGCCGTCATCGCGGGGCAAGCCCGCTCCCACGGGTACCGTCAGCCGCAAGAGCGGCGCGGTACTTGTGGCAGGTGTGGTGGATATTCTGGCCTCTTCGCGGGCTTGCCCGCGAAGAGGCCGGAACAAACAACACACAATAGAAAAATCAAAATTTGGCTTTGGCTTCTGCGAGAGCGTAGCGATTCGCTGCTCTTGATCTTCCTGCGCGCAAGTTCAGACGACGCCGATTCGCGACTTCAGGAGGCTGAGCAGAGGTGCCTGTAGGGCCAGGTGCG
>NZ_JBICKL010000043.1:0-100452 GCF_043104195.1 Pseudomonas sp. xss_2 | reverse complement strand
CTGCCTTCCGCCAAATCAGCCTAATCGATACCTCATTCAGTTGAGACGAAGCATGCGTGGGAGCGGGCTTGCCCCGCGATAGCAACTGCCCCCCGCTCAACCCCTGACATCACCCCTCGCGCCTCTATCCCTCAACAACGAGATCGGTGTAAAGGCCATGACACACATCAGCGCCAAACGTCTGCTCCCACAATTGGAGTCAGAGCACTAGAATAGAGCCCACGCTTCCATTCAGATCCCCTTATGCCCAACCCTGTCGACCCCGAAGTGCTGGCCCAATTACCCCTGGACGAACTCGTAGCCTGTCACGAGTGCGACCTGCTGCTGCGCAAGCCGCCCTTGCAGCATGGTGAAAAGGCACTGTGTCCGCGTTGCGGCTACGAGCTCTACGCTCACCGCTATAACGTGGTCAATCGTAGCCTGGCCCTGGTACTGACGGCCTTGCTGCTTTATATACCGGCGAACTTCCTGCCGATCATGCAACTGCACCTACTCGGCCAGACCTCCGATGACACTGTCTGGAGTGGCGTACTGGGCCTGTACAACTCACAAATGCAGCTGATCGCTGTGGTGGTGTTCCTGTGCAGCATGGCCATCCCATTGCTCAAGCTGCTCTGCCAATTGGCTGTGTTGCTGAGCATCCGCCTGAACATCGGGCGCAGTTATGGCTTGCTGATCTACCGCATTTACCACCACCTGAAAGAGTGGGGCATGCTTGAGGTGTACTTCATGGGCGTTCTGGTGGCCATCGTCAAATTGGTCGACCTTGCGCAACTGACAATCGGCCTGGGTCTGTTCTGCTTCATTAGCCTGTTACTGGTTCAGGTCTGGCTGGAAGTGGTGATGTCACCCCACCAGATCTGGGTGGCCTTGTCGGGGGAGGACCTGCATGCGGGCGATTGATGCAGGTATTTTGGTGTGCAATGAATGCCATGAGCTGAACAGACAGCAAGCGGATGCGACTTCGCAGACCTGTACCCGCTGTGGCGCCATCGTACATGCCCGCCGCCCTAACAGCATCGTGCGCACCTGGGCGCTGCTGATCACGGCATTGGTGCTGTACATCCCAGCCAATGTGCTGCCAATCATGACCGTCAGCTCGCTGGGCCAGGGCAGTCCGGACACCATCATGTCCGGGGTTATCACGTTGATGAAGCACGGCATGCTGCCTATCGCTGCGGTGGTGTTCATCGCCAGTATCCTGGTGCCCACCTTCAAGCTGGTTGGCATTGGCCTGTTGCTGTACTCGGTGCAGCGCCATCAGCCCCTCTCGGCGCGCCAGCGCATATGGATGTACCGCTTCATTGAATTCATCGGACGCTGGTCGATGCTGGATATCTTCGTCATTGCCATCTTGGTGGCAGTGGTGAATTTCGGCCGCATCGCCAGTGTCGAAGCCAACCTGGGGGCCATCGCCTTCGCCTCTGTGGTGATTCTGACGATGCTCGCTGCTTTAACTTTTGATCCCCGACTGATCTGGGATAACACGGAGTCGGATGACGACCATGAGTGATGTGCCTACGGCTAAAACCCGCCCAGCTTCGAATTGGTCGGCCATCTGGATCCTGCCGCTGATCGCCTTGATCATCGGTGGCTGGCTCGGCTGGCAGGCCTATCGCGATGCCGGCGTCGAGATTCAAGTGCGTTTCGAATCGGGTGAGGGGATTGTCGCCAACAAGACCGAAGTCATCTACAAAGGTATGCCGGTGGGTAAGGTCACCGCCTTGGTGCTCGATGCCAAGGGCAGCAATACCGGGGTGATCGCCACCATTGAAATGAACAAGGCGGCAGACGAGCACCTGACCACCGGAACCCGCTTCTGGCTGGTCAAGCCGAGTGTCACCCTCGCCGGTATCTCGGGCCTGGAAACACTGGTATCGGGTAATTACATTGCCGTCGACCCTGGCAAGGGCGAGCCGACCAAGCGCTTCAAGGCCTTGTCGGCAGCGCCGCCGCTGTCTGATGCCGAGCCTGGACTGCACCTGACCCTGAAGGCCGACCGACTCGGCTCGCTCAACCGCGACAGCCCGGTGTTCTACAAGCAGATCCAGGTCGGTCGGGTGAAGAGCTATCGCCTGTCCGATGACCAGGACACCGTCGAGGTCAAAGTCTTCATCCAGCCTGCCTATGCCAGCCTGGTGCGCAAACACACGCGTTTCTGGAACGCCAGCGGCATCAGCATCGATGCCGACTTGTCTGGGGTCAAAGTGCGCAGCGAGTCGCTGAGCAGCATCGTTGCCGGCGGTATCGCATTCGCCACCCCTGAACATCGCAAGGACAGCCCACCCACCGACCCAAGCCTGCCATTTCGCCTCTATGAGGACTTCGACGCAGCGCAGGCGGGCATCCGCATCAAGGTTCGGCTGAGCGACTTTGAAGGCTTGCAAGCCGGGCGTACGCCTGTGCTGTACAAAGGCATTCAGGTTGGCTCGCTGAAGACCCTGAAAATAGAAGATGACCTGACCAGCGCAATGGCTGAGCTGACCCTCGATCCGCTCGCTGAAGACTATCTGGTCGAAGGGACGCAGTTCTGGGTGGTCAAGCCGTCCATTTCCCTGGCCGGTATCACCGGTCTGGAAGCCTTGGTCAAAGGTAACTACATCGCCATTCGCCCAGGTGAGAAGGGCGCACGCCCGCAACGCGAGTTCGAAGCCCGGCCCAAAGCGCCGCCACTGGACTTGAAAGCCCCAGGTTTGCACATGGTGCTGTTCGCTGACACGCTCGGCTCGCTCGAGGTTGGCAGCCCGGTGATGTACCGCCAAGTCAAAGTAGGTAGCGTGCAGAGCTACCAGTTCGCGCGCAACAGCAAACGCATCCTGATCGGTGTGCACATCGAGAAGGAGTACGCCAACCTGGTCAATGGTTCGAGCCGCTTCTGGAATGCCAGCGGCATTACCCTCACCGGCGGGCTTTCGGGGATCAAGGTCAAAAGCGAGTCGCTGCAGACCCTCATGGCGGGCGGTATCGCCTTCGATACGCCAAGGCCGGATGTGAAGCTCAAGCGGCATATTCCACGTTTCCGTCTGCATGACAGCGAAGAAGCGGTGAATCGCGCAGGCACCCTGATCACCATTCGAGTCGATCGCGCTGACGGCTTGAAGCCCGGTACGCCGATTCGCTTCCGTGGCCTGGATGTCGGCAGTATCGAAAGTACGGATCTGACCGATGATCTACAGGCGGTGCTGCTCAGGGCGCGGATTACCGAAGCCGCCGAGCGCATTACCCGAGTCGGCACGCAGTTCTGGGTGGTCAAGCCCGCGTTGGGCCTGGTACGCACTGAAAACCTCGATACCCTCATCGGCGGTCAGTATCTGGAAGTGCAGCCTGCTCTGAAGAACCAGGGCCCTCAGCGCGATTTCATCGCCCTAGGCCAAGCACCTGAGGTGGTCGGCCAGGAGATCGGACTGCCTCTGACCCTCAGCGCGCCGCGCCGAGGGTCGATCAAGCCAGGCGTGCCGGTGACTTATCGAGAAGTGGCGGTGGGTAAGGTGACAGGTTTCGAGCTGGGCCAGAGTGCCGATCGTGTACTGATCCATATCCTCATCGAGCCACGCTATGCGGCGCTGGTGCGCGGCGGCAGCCGGTTCTGGAACAGCAGCGGCTTTGGCTTCGACTGGGGCCTGTTCAAAGGCGCTACGGTACGTACCGAGTCGCTGGAGACCCTGATAGACGGCGGCATCGCCTTTGCCACCCCTGATGGCGAGCAGATGGGCAACCCGGCGCGGCCGCAGCAGACCTTCGCCTTGTTCGACAAGCCCGAAGATGCCTGGCTGCAGTGGGCGCCAAAGATTCAGCTAGGCAAATAGAGCCACCGGCGTCCATTCGCTCCCACAAGATCTGCGCTGACTCAACAACAGCGCAGCCCCTGTGGGAGCGGGCTTGCCTGCGAAGAGGTCGACGCCGACCCAGACTCAAATCACAGGCAATAAAAAACCGACCCTAGGGTCGGTTTTTGGACAAGCGCGTCGCTTAGGCAGCTGCAGCTTCTTTCAGCGCCTTGATGTGGCCATTCAGACGGCCTTTGTGGCGAGCAGCCTTGTTCTTGTGGATGATGCCTTTGTCGGCCATACGGTCGATTACAGGCACAGCCAGGGTGTAGGCGGCTTGCGCTTTTTCGGCGTCTTTTGCGTCAATGGCTTTAACTACATTCTTGATGTAGGTGCGGACCATGGAACGCAGGCTGGCGTTGTGGCTGCGACGCTTCTCAGCCTGTTTTGCGCGTTTCTTGGCGGAAGGTGAGTTGGCCACCGTCGAGCTCCTTGAAAGACTTTAGGAAAATAGCAAACAAAATAGGCCGCGAATCATGCCGATGCATACGACGGATGTCAAGGCCACCTGCAGGGTTCCGCCGAGTGGTGGGTCCGCGAGAGGGAAATATTCCTTTCTGCGCCGCGACCTGTAAACTCGGGAATTTTGGCTCCCCTGCGAAGGCGCGGGAGTATCGCACATCTGGACGTCATTAGTAGCGTCCTCCGTCCCCGGCGTGAAAATTTTTCGATGAACCTGCTCAAATCCCTGGCTGCAGTCAGTTCCATCACCATGATTTCGCGGGTGTTGGGCTTCGTCCGCGACACCATCCTGGCGCGTGTTTTTGGCGCAGGCGTTGCTACCGACGCCTTTTTCATCGCCTTCAAGCTGCCCAACCTGCTGCGCCGGATCTTCGCCGAAGGTGCTTTCTCCCAGGCTTTCGTGCCGATTCTGGCCGAATACAAGACCCAGCAAGGCGAGGAGGCGACCCGTACTTTCGTCGCCTATATAAGTGGCTTGTTGACCCTGGTCCTGGCGTTGGTCACCGCGCTGGGCATCCTTGCCGCGCCGTGGGTGGTCTGGATCACCGCGCCTGGATTTGTCGATGACGCGGAAAAATACGCGCTGACCACCGACCTGCTGCGGGTGACCTTCCCCTATATATTGCTGATCTCACTGTCGTCGCTGGTAGGCGCGATCCTCAACACCTGGAACCGCTTCTCGGTCCCGGCGTTCACCCCGACCCTGCTCAACGTGGCGATGATCGCCTTCGCCCTGCTGCTTACCCCGTACTTCGATCCACCCATCATGGCCCTGGCCTGGGGGGTGCTGGCCGGCGGCCTGGCCCAGCTGCTGTATCAGCTGCCAGCGCTGAAGAAGATCGGCATGCTCGTGCTGCCACGCCTGAACCTGCGCGATACCGGGGTGTGGCGCGTGCTCAAGCAGATGCTGCCGGCAATCCTTGGCGTCTCGGTCAGCCAGATCTCGCTGATCATCAACACCATTTTCGCCTCGTTCCTGGTGGCGGGTTCGGTGTCGTGGATGTACTACGCCGATCGTCTGATGGAGCTGCCTTCCGGGGTGCTGGGCGTGGCCCTGGGCACGATTTTGCTGCCAACCCTGGCCAAGACCTATGCCAACCGCGACCGCGATGAGTACTCGCGGATTCTCGACTGGGGCCTGCGCCTGTGCTTCTTGCTGGTGCTGCCGTGTACCCTGGCCCTGGCGATTCTGGCCGAGCCATTGACCGTGGCGCTGTTCCAGTACGGCAAGTTCACCGCCTTCGACGCGGCCATGACCCAACGCGCGCTGATCGCTTATTCGGTCGGCCTGCTGGCGATCATCCTGGTCAAGGTGCTGGCCCCAGGCTTCTATGCCCAGCAAAATATTCGCACGCCGGTAAAGATCGCGATCTTCACCCTGATTTCCACCCAGCTGCTCAACCTGGTGCTGATCGGCCCGCTTGCCCACGCCGGCCTGGCCCTGGCGATCAGCATTGGTGCCTGCCTCAACGCCGGCTTGCTGTTCTGGAAACTGCGCAGCCAGGATCTGTTCCAGCCGCAACCGGGCTGGACGCTGTTCCTGCTCAAGCTGGTGCTGGCGGTGGGCTTGATGTCAGCGGTGTTGCTGGCTGGCATGCACTACATGCCAGCCTGGGAGCTGGGCGGGATGCTCGAGCGTTTCCTGCGTTTGGGCGCGTTGATCGCAGCGGGCGTGGTGACCTATTTTGGTTGCCTGTACCTGTGCGGTTTCCGCCCCCGGCATTTTGCCCGCAAGGCCCTGCACTGAGGCGCTGACCGGCCAAGCGTCGGTTTTTCACATTCCACGCCACCCCATGGCGCTGCTGCCTGTCACCAGCGCCCGGGTGTGGTTATAATCGACCACTTTATGAGCAAGAAGCGCGTTATGCAGCTGGTTCGAGGTCTTCACAACCTGCGCCCCGAGCATCGGGGCTGTGTCGCCACCATTGGCAACTTCGACGGGGTTCACCGTGGCCACCAGGCAATCCTGGCGCGCCTGCGTGAGCGCGGCCAGGAGCTGGGCCTGCCCACCTGCGTGGTGATCTTCGAGCCGCAGCCCCGCGAGTACTTCGCGCCCGAGACCGCCCCTGCGCGCCTGGCCCGTTTGCGCGACAAGGTCGAGCTGTTGGCCGGCGAGGGTATCGACCGGGTGCTGTGCCTGGCCTTCAACCAGCGCCTGAGCAAGCTCAGTGCCGATGCCTTCGTCAAGGCGATCCTGGTCGATGGCCTGGGTGTGCGCCACCTGGAAGTCGGCGACGACTTCCGCTTCGGCTGCGACCGCGCTGGCGACTTCGCTTTCCTGGTCGAAGCCGGCAAACAGTATGGCTTTAGCGTCGAAGCGGCCAATACCGTGGTCCAGGACGGCCTGCGCGTGAGCAGCACCAAAGTGCGCACCGCGCTGGCCAACGCCGACTTCGAGCTTGCCGCGCACCTGCTCGGCCGGCGCTACACCATTACCGGGCGTGTGCTGCATGGCCAGAAGCTGGCCCGCCAACTCGGTACGCCGACCGCCAACATCCAGCTCAAGCGCCGCCGGGTCCCGCTCAGCGGGGTCTACCTGACCAGCGCCGAGATCGACGGCAAGGTCTGGCCGGGTGTGGCCAATATCGGAGTACGCCCCACTGTCGCAGGTGACGGGCGTCCTCACCTCGAGATTCATCTATTGGATTTTGCCGGCGACCTGTATGGCCGGCGTCTGACGGTGGAATTCCACCAAAAGCTGCGCGAAGAGCAGCGATTCGCCTCCCTGGAGGCGCTGAAGTCGGCGATCGACGCGGACATCGCCGCCGCACGTGCCCACTGGCACGCTCAACCGCTAACGAAGAGCCTGAAATGACCGACTACAAAGCCACGCTTAACCTTCCGGACACCGCCTTCCCGATGAAGGCCGGCCTGCCCCAGCGCGAACCGCAGATCCTGCAGCGCTGGGACAGCATTGGCCTGTACCGGAAGTTGCGCGAAATTGGCAAGGATCGTCCCAAGTTCGTCCTGCACGACGGCCCACCCTATGCCAACGGCAAGATTCACATCGGTCATGCGCTGAACAAGATTCTCAAGGACATGATTGTCCGCTCCAAGACCCTGTCCGGTTTCGACGCGCCGTACGTCCCAGGCTGGGACTGCCACGGCCTGCCGATCGAACACAAGGTCGAAGTCACCCACGGCAAGCACCTGAGCGCCGACCAGACCCGCGAGCTGTGCCGCGCCTATGCTGCCGAGCAGATCGAAGGGCAGAAGACCGAGTTCATCCGCCTGGGTGTGCTGGGTGACTGGGACAACCCCTACAAGACCATGAACTTCGCCAACGAAGCGGGCGAGATCCGCGCGCTGGCCGAAATCGTCAAGCAAGGCTTCGTGTTCAAGGGTCTCAAGCCTGTGAACTGGTGCTTCGACTGTGGCTCGGCGCTGGCCGAAGCCGAAGTCGAGTACGCCGACAAGAAGTCGCAGACCATCGACGTCGCCTTCCCGGTCGCCGACGCTGACAAGCTGGCCGCCGCCTTCGGCCTGGCCAGCCTGGCCAAGCCCACTGCCATCGTGATCTGGACCACCACCCCGTGGACCATCCCGGCCAACCAGGCGCTGAACATCCACCCGGAGTTCAACTACGCCCTGGTCGATACCGGCGAGCGTCTGCTGGTGCTGGCTGAAGAGCTGGTCGAAGCGTGCCTCAAGCGCTACAACCTGGAAGGCTCGGTCATCGCTACCGCGCCAGGTTCGGCATTGGAATTGATCAACTTCCGTCACCCGTTCTACGACCGCCTGTCGCCGATCTACCTGGCCGACTACGTCGAGCTGGGCGCCGGCACCGGTGTGGTTCACTCCTCGCCTGCCTATGGTGAAGACGACTTCGTCACCTGCAAGCGCTATGGCATGGTCAACGACGACATCCTCACTCCGGTACAAAGCAACGGCGTGTACGTGCCGAGCCTGGAATTCTTCGGCGGCCAGTTCATCTGGAAAGCCAACCCGGCAATCGTCGACAAGCTGCAGGAAGTCGGTGCGCTGCTGCACACCGAGACCATCAGCCACAGCTACATGCACTGCTGGCGCCACAAATCGCCGCTGATCTACCGCGCCACCGCGCAGTGGTTCATCGGCATGGACCGCAAGCCAAACACCGGCGACACCCTGCGTGAGCGCGCGCTCAAGGCCATCGAAGAGACCAAGTTCGTTCCGGCCTGGGGCCAGGCCCGCCTGCACGCGATGATCGCCAACCGTCCCGACTGGTGCATCTCGCGTCAGCGTAACTGGGGCGTACCGATCCCGTTCTTCCTCGACAAGCAAAGCGGTGAGCTGCACCCGCGTACCGCTGAACTGATGGAAGAAGTCGCCAAGCGCGTCGAGCAAGAGGGCATCGAAGCCTGGTTCAAGCTGGACGCCGCCGAACTGCTCGGCGCCGAAGCCGACCAGTACGACAAGATCACCGACACCCTCGACGTCTGGTTCGACTCCGGTACCACCCACTGGCACGTGCTGCGCGGCTCGCACGACATCGGCCATGCCACCGGCCCGCGTGCCGACCTGTACCTGGAAGGTTCCGACCAGCACCGTGGTTGGTTCCACTCCTCGTTGCTGACCGGCTGCGCCATCGACAACCACGCGCCGTACCGCGAGCTGCTGACGCACGGCTTCACCGTCGATGAAAACGGCCGCAAGATGTCCAAGTCGCTGGGCAACACCATCGAGCCGCAGAAGGTCAACGACACCCTGGGTGCCGACATCATGCGCCTGTGGGTTTCGGCCACTGACTATTCCGGCGAGATGGCGGTCTCCGACCAGATCTTGCAGCGCAGCGCCGACGCCTACCGGCGGATCCGTAACACCGCGCGCTTCCTACTGTCGAACCTGTCCGGCTTCGACCCGGCCCGCGACCTGCTGCCGGCCGAAGACATGCTGGCGCTGGATCGCTGGGCAGTGGACCGCACCCTGCTGCTGCAACGCGAGCTGGAAGAGCACTACAGCGAGTACCGTTTCTGGAACGTCTACTCGAAGATCCATAACTTCTGCGTGCAGGAGCTGGGCGGCTTCTACCTCGACATCATCAAGGACCGCCAGTACACCACCGGCGCCAACAGTGTCGCCCGCCGTTCCTGCCAGACCGCGCTGTACCACATCAGCGAGGCCCTGGTGCGCTGGATCGCGCCGATCCTGGCGTTCACCGCCGATGAGCTGTGGCAGTACCTGCCGGGCGAGCGCAACGAATCGGTGATGCTCAACACCTGGTATGAAGGGTTGTCCGAGCTGCCAGAAGGCTTCGAGCTGGATCGCGCCTACTGGGACCGCGTCATGGCGGTCAAGGCAGCGGTCAACAAAGAGCTGGAGAACCAGCGCGCGGCCAAAGCCATCGGTGGCAACCTGCAGGCAGAAGTCACCCTGTTCGCCGAAGAAGGCCTGAGCGCCGATCTGGCCAAGCTGGGCGACGAGCTGCGCTTCGTGCTGATCACCTCCGCCGCCAGCGTGGTGCCGTTCGTGCAGGCGCCGGCCGATGCCGTGGCTACCGAAGTCGAAGGCCTGAAGCTCAAAGTGGTCAAGTCCGGTCACGCCAAGTGCGGCCGTTGCTGGCACTTCCGCGCCGACGTCGGGGCTAATCCTGAGCATCCAGAAATCTGCTCGCGTTGCGTCGACAACCTGAGCGGTTCCGGTGAGGTGCGCCACTATGCCTAACCCTGTTGCGGGGCGCTTCGGGCGCCTTGCCTGGCTCTGGCTGAGCCTGGTGGTGCTGGTCATCGACCAGGCCACCAAGGTCTATTTCGAAGGTGCCTTGAGCCTGTACCAGCAGATCGTGGTGATTCCCGACTACTTCAGCTGGACCCTGGCCTACAACACCGGCGCGGCGTTCAGCTTCCTGGCTGACAGCTCTGGCTGGCAGCGCTGGCTGTTCGCCCTGATCGCCCTGGTGGTCAGCGCCGTACTGGTGGTCTGGCTCAAGCGCCTGGGGCGCAACGAGACCTGGCTGGCAGTGGCGCTGGCCCTGGTACTGGGCGGTGCGCTGGGCAACCTGTACGACCGCATCGTGCTCGGTCACGTGGTCGACTTCATCCTGGTGCACTGGCAGAACCGCTGGTATTTCCCGGCCTTCAACGTGGCCGACAGCGCCATTACCGTCGGTGCGGTGATGCTGGCGCTGGATATGTTCAAGAGCAAGAAGTCCGAGGAGCCTGTGCATGACTGAGACCCGTATTGGCCAGAACACCGAAGTCACCCTGCACTTCGCGTTGCACCTGGAAAACGGCGACACCGTCGACAGCACGTTCGACAAGGCCCCGGCCGTGTTCAAAGTGGGCGATGGCAACTTGCTGCCTGGTTTCGAAGCCGCGTTGTTCGGCTTCAAGGCCGGTGACAAGCGTACCGTCACTGTCGCCCCAGAAAACGCCTTCGGCCAGCCGAACCCGCAGAACGTGCAAGTGATGCCGCGTTCGCAGTTCGCTGACATGGAACTCTCCGAAGGCCTGCTGGTGATCTTCAACGATGCCGCCAACGCTGAGCTGCCGGGGGTGGTCAAAGCCTTCGACGATGCCCAGGTGACCATCGATTTCAATCACCCATTGGCTGGCAAGACCCTGAGCTTCGAGGTGGAGATCCTCGCGGTGAAGGCCCTGTAAGCCAGGAGCTGAGCATGCAAATCAAACTCGCCAACCCTCGCGGCTTCTGCGCGGGGGTCGACCGGGCGATCGAGATCGTCAACCGCGCTCTGGAAGTCTTCGGCCCGCCGATCTATGTGCGTCACGAAGTGGTGCACAACAAGTTCGTGGTCGAAGACCTGCGCAACCGCGGCGCGATCTTCGTCGAGGAGCTCGACCAGGTGCCGGACGATGTCATCGTCATCTTCAGCGCCCATGGCGTTTCCCAGGCCGTGCGCCAGGAAGCGGCCGGGCGCGGCCTGAAGGTGTTCGACGCGACCTGTCCGCTGGTGACCAAGGTGCATATCGAAGTGGCCAAGTACAGCCGCGACGGTCGTGAATGCATCCTCATCGGCCACGCCGGGCACCCGGAAGTCGAAGGCACCATGGGCCAGTACGACGCCAGCAACGGCGGCTCGATCTACCTCGTCGAAGACGAGAAGGACGTGGCCAGCCTGCAAGTGCGCGACCCTGACCACCTGGCCTTCGTCACCCAGACCACGCTGTCGATGGACGACACCAGTCGCGTCATCGATGCCCTGCGCGCACGCTTCCCGAATATCGGCGGCCCGCGCAAGGACGACATCTGCTACGCCACCCAGAACCGCCAGGACGCGGTCAAGCAACTGGCGGACGAGTGCGATGTGGTGTTGGTGGTCGGTAGCCCGAACAGCTCCAACTCCAACCGCCTGCGTGAGCTGGCCAAGCGCATGGGCACCCCGGCCTACCTGATCGACGGTGCCGAAGACCTGCAGCAAGGCTGGTTCGACGGTATCGGCCGCATCGGCATCACTGCTGGCGCGTCGGCACCCGAGGTGCTGGTGCGCGGGGTGATCGACCAGCTCAAGGCGTGGGGCGCCACTGGCGCCGAAGAGCTCGATGGACGTGAGGAGAACATCACCTTCTCCATGCCCAAGGAGCTGCGGGTGCGTTCGCTGATCTGATCAGTCGCCTGCGCACAGTGGCCTTGCGGCCGCGTCTGTGCGCAGGCTCACCCTGCCGCTAGGCGCCAGCACCACTTGGCGCCGCTCGGCATTGCCGGGCGGGCCGCAGACCTCCAGCGTCCCCCCCAAGAAACCGCCATTGCCCCGCAACGGGATGCCCTGCGCACTGAACCGCACTTCATTACCCAAGCTGCCGACGATCTTCAGGTGTGTGCCAAGACGTTGCTCGCGCAGCAATTCACCGCTGTGCACGCGCAGCACCCGCCAACCCATCCCCCAGTCACCCTGCAAGGGTTGCACTGCCACCGCTTGTTGCAGCAGCAAGGCTTGGCCGCGCGCACTGCGCAGTGCCTGCGCCAGTTCGCGGGCGGCGGTTGCCCGTTGCAGGTCTTTGCTGATTGCGTTGTAGGCCGGCGCCGCAAGCTGGGTCAGAACCCCGGCCAGGGCCAGCGCAAACATCATTTGTATCAGTGTTACGCCCTGTTGCTTCACGCTGCATTCCTCCCTGGAACTGCTTCGCTTTAGCTTTGCGGACGACGGCCAACGGGTCTAGTCGGCCGGATCGCTGGCAGCTAGCGGGAAATTTCCCAAGGAGCACACCAATGCGTATGAGGCAGCGTGGGATGACCTTGCTCGAGGTCATGATTGCGGTAGTGGTGCTGGCGTTGGGCTTGATTGCCAGCGCTGGGTTGCAACTGCGTGCACTGCAGGCCACCGATAGCGCCCGCCGCGACACCCAAGCGGTGTACCTGGCGCAAGGCATGTTGGAAAACGCCAGGGCTGCAGGTCGGCTTGAGGCTAGCGCGCTGTCGCGGTGGCAGGCCCAGGTCAAAGCGTCCTTGGGCGCACAGGCGCAGGGCAGGGTAGTGCACACCGGCGACATGCTGGTGGTGGATATCCACTGGCCTGGCGCAGGCACGGCCGAGCGCCAGGGCATCAATTTGCAAGGCCAGCTATGAGCGCCCGTCAGCACGGTTTCAGCCTGCTCGAAGGGCTGCTGGCATTGGCCCTGGGCCTTATCCTTTTGGCCGCAGCAAGCCAGGTATTCGTCGCGAGTGTGCAGAGCTGGCGGCTGCAAAACGCTGTAGCGCAATTGCAGGACGATGCCCGCTTGGCCTTGCAGCGCATGGCGCAGGATATTCGCATGGCGGGCATGTTCGGCTGCCTGCGCCTGCAACCGAGTCATTTCGAAAACCCTGCACTCGCCACGGCCTTCGCTAGCCCTGTGCAGGTCATCCAAGGCGGACAGGGCCTGAGCCTGATAGTCGCGCAATTACCTGGCAGCGGCAGCCGCCCCGCCTGGACCGTGCTGACCGACTGCCGAAGCTGGGCGCAGGTGAGAAATGGCCCACAGCCAGGCAGCGAGCAGACCCTGGCATTTGCCATCAGTCGACATACCTATCTGCTGCGCGATTCGCGCCTGACCCTGATGCGTAACGGCGCTTCGCAGCCGTTGATCGACAATGTCCGAGACCTGCGTGCAACGCTGGTGGCGAGCGACGAAGGCGAGCGTGTCGATGTGCAATTGACCCTGTTCGACCGGCAGTTTTCCATTGAGCAACGCCATGGCATCAGCGTGGCGCTAAGAAACCGGCTGCCCGAGTCATGAAGCGCCAGCGCGGCATGGTGCTGCTGATCAGCCTGGTGCTCTGTTTACTGCTCGGCTTGCTCGCGGCCTCGGCGTTAAGCGATGGCTTGCTGCAGACACGCCTGGCCAGTCAGTTGCTGGCCAACGCGCGCGCCCTGGAGCAAGCCGAAGCAGCCCTGCTGGAGGGCGCGGCGCGGCTGGTGGTTGCTTCGCCGCCAGCCTGCCAGCCGTGCATGCCCCCAGCGGATGCGTTCGACGTACAAGGCAGCCAGGGCGGCTGGCAAGCTGGCAACAGCGGCTTTTTCTTTTTGCAGAATCTGGGCGAGAGCACCCGCGCCGCGCACCTGCCGGCAGGCTTGCCGGTGACCTTGTATCGGGTCACCGCGGTAAGCCAGCAGACCCGCGCGCGGCAGGTGCTGGAAGCGGTGTACGCCATGGAAGCCGGTCAACCCGCTGCGCTGCACAGAATCCTCTGGCGGCAGAGATTGAGGGAGCCCTGACATGCAGCAAGGCCTGAGCCTGATCGAGTTGTTGATTGTCGTGGCCGTCACCGGCATTCTGGCAGCCATTGCCTACCCCAGTTACAGCGACCAGCTGCGCCGCGCCGCGCGCAGCGAAGTGGTCGGCCTGCTGCACGACGCCGCCTTGCGCCTGGAGCGCCACCATGCGCAAAGCGGACAGTACGTCGACAGCGACCATCAGCTAGTTTCCTTGCCCGCCGGCAGCCGCTATTACAGCCTGCACGCGCAACGTGACGACGAGCGCTTTCGGCTGCTGGCCAGGCGCTTGCCGGGTAGCTTGATGGAGCATGACCGCTGTGGCGATTTTCAGCTCGACCAGGCGGGTGTGCGCAGCAACCTCAACAGCCAGGGCGATGAGCGCGACTGCTGGGGCGGTTGAACGGGGATATCTCGGTTTTTTCAGGTGTTGGATCGACAGATGAGCAAGCAAGTAGTGATTGTCGGCGGTGGGGTGATCGGCCTGCTGACTGCGTTCAACCTGGCGGCAAAGGTCGACCAGGTGGTGGTATGTGATCAAGGCGAAGTGGGTCGCGAATCGTCCTGGGCCGGTGGCGGCATCGTCTCGCCGCTCTATCCCTGGCGTTATAGCCCCGCCGTGACAGCCCTGGCGCACTGGTCGCAGGATTTTTATCCACAGCTGGGCGAGCGCCTGTTCGCCAGCACAGGTGTCGATCCTGAAGTGCACACCACCGGCCTGTACTGGCTCGACCTTGATGACCAAGCAGATGCGCTGGCCTGGGCCGAGCGCGAGCAGCGTCCGCTGAGCGCTGTGGATATCTCGGCCGCGTACGACGCCGTGCCCGTGCTGGGTGCCGGTTTCAAGCGGGCGATTTTCATGGAGGGCGTGGCCAACGTGCGTAATCCGCGCTTGGTCAAATCGCTCAAGGCCGCGTTGCTGGCGCTGCCGAACGTGAGCGTGCGCGAGCATTGCCAGATCACAGGTTTCTCTCAGCACGCTGGACGCATCACTGGCGTGCAGACTGCCGAAGGTGTGCTCAGTGCTGATGAGGTGGTGCTCAGCGCTGGCGCCTGGAGTGGCGATCTGCTGCGCACGCTGGGCCTGGAGTTGCCGGTCGAGCCGGTCAAAGGGCAGATGATCCTGTTCAAGTGCGCGGAAGATTTCTTGCCGAGCATGGTCCTGGCCAAAGGGCGTTATGCGATCCCGCGGCGCGATGGGCATATTCTGGTGGGCAGTACCCTGGAGCATGCAGGCTATGACAAGACGCCGACCGAGGATGCGCTTGAAAGCTTGAAAGCCTCGGCGGTGGAGCTGTTGCCGGCGTTGGCTGATGCCACTGTGGTGGGGCATTGGGCGGGGTTGCGGCCAGGCTCGCCTGAGGGCGTTCCGTATATCGGGCCGGTGCCGGGGCATCAGGGGTTGTGGTTGAACTGCGGGCATTACCGCAATGGGTTGGTGCTGGCGCCGGCGTCGTGCCAGCTGTTTTGCGATCTGTTGACCGGTGCCGAGCCGATCATCGATCCAGCGCCGTATGCCCCGGCTGGGCGTTTGGGCTGAAATCGTTATCGCGGGGCAAGCCCGCTCCCACGCAGAGCCAACTTGAGCTGCGCCCCAGATGATGGATGGGTGTCCAACATCTGGGGCGCAGCTCAACTCGGCGTGGGAGCGGCTTTGCTCGCGCGCTGCCTGGCGTGGGAGCGGGCTTGCCCCGCGATAGCGATGGCGAAGGCACCGCTTAACCCTCGACTGGCGCCTGCAAATGCCGACTCGGATAATGCTGCTCATACACCTTGCACACCCGCAGCACCTGCTCATCGGCAAATCGCCCAGCCACCACCTGCAGCCCCACCGGCAACCCCTCGCGAGTAAACCCGCAAGGCACCGACGCCGCTGGCTGCTGGGTCAAGTTGAACGGGTAGCTGAACGGCGTCCACTCCATCCACTGGCCCATGCCTGACCCTGGCGGCACGTTGTGCCCGGCCTCGAACGCCACCAGCGGCATCATCGGCGACACCAGCACGTCATAGCGCTGATGGAAGGCATTCATCCGCGCCACCAACTCAGCCCGTGCTTCCAGTGCCTCGGTGTACTGACTCAGGCTGATATCCGCACCGCGCTCGGCAATCCAGCGCAACCCTGGGTCGAGCAGGTCACGCTGCGCCGGCGACAATTGGCTGGCCAGCCGCGCCGCCCCGGCGAACCACAAGGTGTTGAAGGTTTCGAGCGGATCGGCAAAGCCCGGATCGACTTCCTCCACCTGCGCGCCCAACCGCGCCAGGCGTTGCACTGCTTGCGCGGTCAGCGCCTGGATCTGCGGATCGACCTTCACGTAGCCAAAATCGGCGCTGTAGGCGATGCGCAGGCCGCTCAGATCTTGATCGTCACTCAACCACGGCACCTGCCGCCGCGCCCCGGCCAGGCCGTCGCGTGGATCGGGCCGGGCTACGCAATCGAGCATCAGCACCGCATCATCGACCGTTCGGGTCATCGGCCCCAGGTGCGACAGCAGGGTCATGGCGCTGGCCGGCCACTGCGGCACATAACCAAAGGTCGGTTTGATCCCGAAGGTGCCAGTGAAGGCACAGGGAATGCGGATCGAACCACCGGCATCGCTGCCCTGATGCAACACGCCAAGGTTGAGCGCTGCCGCCGCCGCCGCACCGCCCGACGAGCCACCTGCGGTCAGGCGCGTGTCCCAGGGGTTGCGGGTAATGCCATACAGCGGATTGTCAGTAACGCCTTTCCAGCCGAACTCCGGCGTGGTGGTCTTGCCCACCAGTACCGCCCCGGCCTCAAGCATGAAGGCAGAGAAGGGCGCGTCCACCTCCCAAGGGCCAGCCGCCGAGGTGGTCAGCGAGCCCTTGCGCGTAGGCATGCCACGGGTCAGGGTCAGGTCTTTGATCGAGGCAGGCACACCATCCAGCCGGCCACAGGGTTCGCCGCGCTGCCAGCGTTGTTCGCTGGCGCGGGCGGCAGCGCGAGCGCCTTCGCCGTCGACATGGCAATAGGCGTTCACCGCCGGATTGTGGCGATCGATGCGCGCCAGTACATCGTCAACTACCTCGACAGGTGACAGCTGGCGCTGGCGGAACAGCTCAAGCAGTTCGACGGCGGTGAGTTCGCCGATAGCGGTCTTGCCAGTCATCTCAATGGGCTCCCTGATTGGCGGCCTGGAACATGGCGCGCAGTAGCACGTCGCAGCCGTCGGCCAGATCCTGTGGCGCGGCGTTCTCGATCTCGTTATGGCTGATACCACCTTCGCACGGCACGAAGATCATCCCGGCAGGGCCCAGCTCGGCGACGAAGATCGCATCGTGGCCAGCGCCGCTGACGATATCCATATGACTCAGGCCCAGCTCGCGGGCGCCCTGGCGCACGGCATCGACGCACTGCTCGGCGAAGTACAGCGGGGGGAAGTCGGCAGTCGGCGTGAGTTCGACGCTCAGGCCATGCTTGGCCGCGCTCGCCTCGATCACTTCGCGCACCTCGGCGACCATCGCGTCGAGGTGGCCAGGGTCGAGGTGGCGCAGGTCGATGGTCATCTGCACCTGCCCAGGAATAACGTTGCGCGAGCCAGGGTGCACGTTCAGGCAACCGACCGTGCCACAGGCGTGCGGTTGGTGAGCGTGGGCGATGCGGTTGACCGCCGCGACCACTTCGGCGGCGCCGACCAAGGCGTCTTTACGCAGGCGCATTGGGGTAGGGCCGGCGTGGGCTTCGACGCCGGTCAGCACCAGGTCGAACCACTTCTGCCCCAGGCAGCCCTGCACCACGCCGATCGTGGTACGCAGGTCTTCGAGCACCGGCCCCTGCTCGATATGCGCCTCGAAATAGGCGCCCACCGCATGCCCGGTCGGCACGCGTGGGCCGGCATAGCCGATGCGCTGCAACTCAGCCCCCACCGACAGCCCCTGATCGTCGACCTTGTCCAAGGTCTCCTGCAGGCCGAACTTGCCGGCAAACACGCCTGAACCCATCATGCACGGCGGGAAGCGCGAGCCCTCCTCGTTGGTCCACACCACCACTTCCAGTGGCGCTTCGGTGCTCAGGCCAAGGTCATTGAGGGTGCGGATCACCTCCAGCCCGGCCATCACCCCATAGCAGCCGTCGAACTTGCCGCCGGTGGGCTGGGTGTCGATATGGCTGCCGGTCATCACCGGTGGCAAGTCAGGATTACGCCCCGGCCGACGGGCGAAAATATTGCCAATGGCGTCAACGCTCACCGTACACCCGGCATCCGTGCACCACTGCACGAACAGGTCGCGTGCCTGGCGGTCGAGGTCGGTCAGGGCCAGGCGGCACACGCCACCCTTTTGCGTGGCACCCAGGCGGGCCAGGTCCATCAACGATTGCCACAGGCGTTCGCGGCTGACCAGCGCGCCTTGGCCAAGCAGGTGTTGCGAGGGATCGATGCGGGTATTCATGGTCCATCTCTCCTAATGCAAATCTCATGGATTTAGCAGGGACCCTGTCGGAGCGGGCTTGCCCGCGAAGAGGCCAGTTCAGGCCTCATCGGTGGATGGCAAGGGCTGCGCCCTTGTTCGCGGGCAAGCCCGCTCCCACAGGGTTTTGTAGTGTCTGCACAGCGTCCGGGGCTAGGCGCTCAGGGCCAGGTAGCGGTTCTTGATGCTCGGGTCGGCGCGAAACTGCTCGGCGCTGCCCTGGTACGCCACCCGGCCTTGTTCGAGTACGTAGTGGCGGTCGGCGAGGGCGTCGCAGACCTTGAGGTTCTGCTCCACCAGCAGGATCGACAGGCCTTCGTCCTTGATCCGCCGCAGGATTTTCACCAGCTCATCGACGATCACCGGCGCCAGGCCCTCGGTCGGCTCATCGAGAATCAGCAGTTTCGGATCGTTGAGTAGCGCGCGGGCGATGGCCAGCATCTGCTGTTCACCACCAGACAGGGCAAAGCCATTGTTGCGCCGGCGCTCCTTGAGCCGTGGGAACATCGCGTAGACATCCTCCAGCTGCCAGCGGCTGTCCTTGCGCGCAGCAATCTTCAGGTTCTCCTCGACGTTGAGCTGGCGGAAGATCCCGCGATGCTCGGGCACCAGTGCGATGCCCTGGCGAGCGATGTCGAAGATCTCGCGCCCGACCAACGCCTGGCCGTTGAACTGGATCTGTCCCTGCCGTGGCCGGACGATGCCGAGAATGCTGCGCAGGGTGGTGGTCTTGCCGGCGCCGTTGCGTCCGAGCAGGGTCACCAGTTCACCGGCCTCGACTTTAAGTGAGACCCCTTCGAGCACATGGCTCTTGTCGTAGTAGGAATGGATCGAATCGACGCTGAGCATCAGGCGGCCTCTCCAAGGTAGGCGGTGCGCACACGCTCGTCGTTGCGCACCTGGTCCGGGGTGCCCTCGACCAGGATCTGGCCGTGGCTCATGACAGTGATGCGCTGGCTGATCGACATGACGATGCTCATGTTGTGCTCGATCAGCAGCACGGTGTGGTCGCGACCCAGGTCGCTGATCAGCTCGGTCATCACCGGAATGTCATCGATGCCCATGCCCGAGGTGGGCTCATCGAGCATCAGCAAGGTCGGTTTGGCGCAGATCGACATGCCCACTTCCAGCACCCGCTGCTGGCCGTGCGACAGCTCGCCCGCCAGGGTTTCGGCGCGGCCGTTGAGCTTGAGCCGCTCCAGCACCTGGTCGGCGGTGTCCCAGTGGCTGCGCTTGTGCTCGACACTGCGCCAGAAGTTCAGCGCACCGAGCCCATCGCGGCCTTGCGCGGCCAGGCGCAGGTTCTCGCGCACGCTGAGGTTCTGGAACAGGCTGGTGAGCTGGAACGAGCGCGCCATGCCCAGCGCCACCCGGCCGTGGGAGGGTTTGCGGATGATGTCCTGGTCGTTGAACAGGATCTTGCCAGCGGTGGCCTGGCGCTCGCCGGTCAGGCAGTGGAACAGGCTGGTCTTGCCGGCGCCGTTGGGGCCGATCACCGTGTGGATGGTGCCCGCGCGGACCTTCAGGTCAACCCCATCGACGGCGCGGAACGGCCCATAGGCCAACTGCAGATTGCGGGTTTCCAGGAGAAATTCACTCATCACAGGGTCTCCTTGGTCTTGGCATCGAGGGTGCGCGAGGGTTGCAGGCGCTTGACCAGGTCGGCCAGGCCGCCCCACAAGCCGCCACGCATGAACACCACCACCAGGATCAGAATCGCCCCCAGCAGCATCAGCCAGCGCGGCCATAGCTCCGACAGCACATCGCCAAGCACGACGATGGCGCCGGCGCCCAGCAGCGAGCCGAACAGTGAGCCGGTGCCGCCGACGATGGTCATGATCAGGATGTTTTCGCTCATCATCAGGTCGATGTTCGACAGCGGCGCGAAGTGCAGCAGCATCGCGTACAGCGCCCCGGCGATGCCGGTGATGGCGCCAGACAACATGAACACCAGGATCTTGAAGTGGCGGATGTCGTAGCCAATCGCCGCGGCGCGGGTCTCGTTCTCGCGGATCGCCAGCAAGGTGCTGCCAAAGGGCGAGCGGATCACCCGCAGGGCGCCAGCGAAGATCAGCAAGAACAACACGGCGACGAAGGCATAGAAGTGCCGTGGGTCAGCCAGGTCGACCAGCACGTGGCCAGCGATTTCGATGTTCGGCCGCGGCACATCGAGCAGGCCGTTGTCGCCGCCGGTCCAGCCGCTCAGGGTGTAGGCGAGGAAATACGCCATCTGGCTGAAGGCCAAGGTCAGCATGACGAAGTAGATGCCCTTGCGGCGGATCGCCAAAGCGCCCACCAGCAACGCCAACAGGGCACCGAACAGCGCCGCGCCGACCAGCGCGCCGAGCATGCCCCAGTGCAGGTGGATCATCAGCAGCGCCGCGCCATAGGCACCGGCGCCGAAGAAGATGCCCTGGCCGAACGACAGCAGCCCGGTGTAGCCCAGCAGCAGGTTACAGGCCAGCGCCGCGAGGCCGAAGATCAGGATCTCGGTAGCCAGGGTCGCCGACGGCAAGATCAGCGGCAGGCCGATCAGGCTGACGATCAGCAGCAACAGCAGGGCAGGGCCGTGCCCCTTGGCCACTGCCAGTGGATTCTTGTCAGTCATGTTCATGCTCTCCCGAACAGGCCGTAGGGACGAACCAGGATCACCGCCGCCATCGCGCCGTAGATCATCAGGCTGGCGCCTTGCGGCCAGAGGCTGGTCATCATGCTTTGCACCACACCCACCAGCAGCCCGCCCACCAGCGCGCCGCCGAACGAGCCCATGCCACCGATCACCACCACCACGAAGGCGATACCGAGGATCTCCGGTCCAACGAACGGCTGGGCACCGCGCAGCGGCGCGAACAGCACCCCGGCGACACCGGCCAGGCCCACGCCGAGGGCGAAGGTCAGGGAGAACAGGCGGAAGATGTTGGTGCCCAGCAGCGACACGGTTTCGGTGCTTTCACTGCCGGCGCGCACCAGGGCGCCGAAGCGGGTGCGCTCCAGCAACAGCCACAGGCCCAGGCCGATCAGCGCAGCGAAGCCGATCAGGAACAGGCGGTAGTAGGGGTAGATGAAGTCGCCGACGATCAGCACCCCGCGCAGCTCGGGCGGCACCGCGATGTGCTTGCCGACCGGGCCCCAGATCAGCACCGAGGCTTCCTGGATGATCAGCGCGATGCCGAGGGTGACGAGGATCTGGAAGGTATGTGGCAGGTGGTAGATGCGCTTGATCAGCACGCGCTCGACCGCCCAGGCCAAGGCCGCCACCGCCAATGGCGCGATCAGCAGCGCCAGCCAGAAGTTACCGGTCAGGGCCACGGCGGTGTAGCACAGGTAGGCGCCGAGCAGGAAGAACGCGCCATGGGCGAAGTTGACGAAGTTGAGCAGGCCGAAAATGATCGTCAGGCCCACGGCGATGAGGAAGTAGATCATCCCCAGCCCTAGGCCGTTGAGCAGCTGGAACAGGTACAAATCGAGCATGGAAGTGCCCTCTGCAGCGCGCCGAGCGCCTGCATCTGTGCAAAAAATGGGACCAGCGCCGCGGCTCAGGCCAGGGCGCAACCGGTGTGATCGACCTCGACGAACGAGCGGCAGGCACTGAGCACCTCGGCCAAATCGTCTTCATCGCGCATCTGCGCCTGCGGCTTGCCCCGCAGCAGGTAGTAGTCCTTGAGCACCTGGTGATCGCCGGGGCGGATCAGCTCCTCGCCGGTCGGCCCCTGAAAGCGCATGCCCTGTAGCGCCTGGGATACCGCCGCGCCGTCGAGGCTGCCGGCTTTGACGATGGCCTCGAGCATGACCTTGGTGCCGATGTAGTCGGCGGCCAGCGGGTAGTTGGGGTTGATGCCGTAGGCCTTGCGCGTGGCTGCGACCAGCTCGCGGTTCAGCGGGGTGTCGACCTGGTGCCAGTACTGCGCGCCGAGGTAGACGCCTTCGAGTACATCGCTGCCCAGCTCCTGGAACTGATCCAGGCCGGCCGACCACACCAGCAGCACTTTCATCCGCTCCTTGATGCCGAAATTGACCGCCTGGCGCAGGGCGTTGGATGACTGGCTGCCGAAGTTGAGCAACACCAGTACGTCGGGCTTGGAGGCGATGGCGTTGGTCAGGTAGCCGGAGAACTCCTGCTCCTGCAGCGAGTGGTAGCTGTTGCCGATGTGTTCGATGCCGTGCTCGGCGAACACCTTGCGCGCATTGTCCAGCAGGGCATCGCCGAACACGTATTGCGGGGTGATGGTGTACCAGCGCTTGGCCTCGGGCAGCAGCTTGATCATCGGCACCAGGGTTTCGCGAATGGCGCCGTAGGTCGGCACCGACCAGCGGAAGGTCGAGCTGTTGCAGTCCTTGCCGGTGATCTCGTCGGCGCCGACCGGGGTCATGAACACGCCGCCGGCCTTGTGAATCTCCTTGGACACCGCCAGCGCCGAGGAGGACAGGGTGCAGCCCTGGAAGAAGCGCGCGCCATCCTGGCCGATGGCTTCCTGAACCTTGCGTACCGCTTTACCGGCGTTGCCCTCGGTGTCGATGACCTTGTACTTCAACGGTCGGCCGAGCAATTGCGGGTGTTCGGCAATGGCCAGGCGCGAACCCATGTCGGCGTATTTGCCATAACTGGCAAACGCCCCGGACATCGACTTCAGTCCGTAGAAGGTCAGCGGCTCTTCGGCGAATGCCCGGTGCGCTCCGAGGGGGAGGCTACCGAGGGCACCCAGGGCAAGGCCTGCCTTGAGCAGGGTACGTCTTTGCATGAGTAACTCCTTGGTTGTGGTTATTAGGCAGGAGTGGCAATGACAAAGCGGGTACGGCTGGGCCTGTGCGCAGGCCTCTGTCCAGGCGGATCAGTGGTGGTGATCGAACTCCAGCAGGAAGTTGCGGGCGACCTCGCCTTCGAGCGCGGTCATGTGGTGTTCGGCGTCGCACATGTGCTCGTGCATCAGCCGCCGCACGGCCTGTTCGTCGCTGGCGCGTAATGCCAGCAACAGTTGCTTGTGGTAGTCGATGTTGGCTGCGGCGAACTGCTGGCGCTTGGGCAGGTAGGCTTTTTTCAGCACCACCAGGTCGCGTAGCAGGTCGTTGAGAAACACCGCCATGAAGCTCAACAGCGGGTTGGGGCAGCGGCGTGCGAGCAGGGTGTGGAACTCAAGCTCGGCCAGGCGTTGTTCGCGCTGGCCCTCTTCGCTGTCTTCCGGGGCGCTGCAGAAATCGATATTGGCTTGCAGGGCGGCGTAGTCGTCTTCGCTCAGCTTGCCCATGACCGACACCGCCAGCTCGACTTCGATGACCTTGCGCAACTGGTAGACCTGCTCGCCGTCCAGGTGCTGGAAGTGCAGGTAGTTGCGCAGGGCGCGGCTGGCCGGTTCAGTACCGACTTCATTGAGGTAGGCGCCGCCGCTGGGCCCGGTGCGGGTGCTGACCAGGCCTTCGACTTCCAGGGCCTTGAGAGCTTCACGGGCGGTGCCCTTGGAGCATTCGAAGTGCTCCATCAGCTCGCGCTCGGTGGGCAGGCGGTCACCCGGGTGCAAGGCCTCAGTGACGATCGAGCGCTTCACCGATTCGACGATCATGTCGGAGAGCTTCTGGCGTTTGCGCTTGGGTTTGAGCATGGCTGCTAATTTTTCATATTTATGCGGATAAATAGGATTTAGCGAATTTTGCTCGGGTGGGTCAATGGTGGCGGCGGGGGAGGGGTCGTAAATAGTGTGGAAGGGTCGGGGAGAGATATGTGCCGAAGTCTGTGCCGTCAGAATGCAATCGCGGGGCAAGCCCGCTCCCCCGTTTGCTCACAGATCATTGATCTGGCGTGGGAGCGGGCTTGCCCCGCGAGTGGCCGGCCGGATTAGTGCTTCTGCTCAGGCCCCTGCTCCAGATGCGCCTGGCTGCAATACCACTGGCTACCCTGCTGCAAAGCCCGGTCATTGGGCAGATGCACGCCACAATGCGCACAACGCACCATCTTCAGCGGGTCATCGAGCTTCTGCTCAGGGCGTGATTGCTGGCTGAGCTTGAATTTGCGCCACAGCCAGAACGCGGCGGCAATCAGGGCGATCCAGAAGAGTAGGCGAACCATGGTGTCCAGCTTGTCGAGAAATAGAGGCCACAGTCTAGGACGCGGGCATGAAAAAAGGGAGGCCTGGGACTAATGCTGTTCACTAAAGATTTTGGGGCCCCTTCGCGGGCAAGCCCGCTCCCACAGGTGTAGCGCCGCTCTCAAGTTAAGCGCTTTACCTGTGGGAGCGGGCTTGTCGGAGCGCCGAACCGCCGCGAAGGGGCGCAAAGCGGCCCCAAAGCAGGCGACAAGGGCCTTAAGTGAACAGCATTAGGCCTGGGCCTCCCTTTCTGCTGCTGCACTGAATCAGTCGAACAGACCAAAGGTCGCGTAGCTGAACCAGGAGCGGCCTTTCTCGGCTTCTTTCGGACCTTCCGGCAGGATCGGGTCGCCGTTCTCGTCTTTGGGCAGCAAGTCTTGCGGCATTTCCGAACGGGCATCCTTAAACTGACGGACCACGTCCTGGTTGGCGCGGGTTTCACCCGGCGGCAGCGGGGTTTCGGTCTCGATCAGGCCCAGGGTGGCCTTGGACAGCCACGAACGGCCATCAGCCTCGTCCTGCTTAGGCTCGAAGTTGCCATCGACCAGGCTTGGGTGGTTCGGGTAGTTGAGCTTGAGGGTTTCCAGGCTGGTGGCAGCCAGCTCGTCCAGGTGCAGGCGCTGGTAAGACTCGACCATCACCGCCAGGCCGTCGCCGACCGATGGGGTTTCCTGGAAGTTCTCGACCACGTAGCGGCCACGGTTGGCGGCGGCTACATATGCCTGGCGGCTCAGGTAGTAGTCGGCAACGTGGATTTCGTAGGAGGCCAGCAGGTTGCGCAGGTAGATCATGCGCTGCTTGGCGTCCGGCGCGTAGCGGCTGTTGGGGAAGCGGCTGGTGAGCTGGGCGAACTCGTTGTACGAGTCGCGGGCAGCGCCTGGGTCACGCTTGGTCATGTCCAGCGGCAGGAAGCGCGCCAGCAGGCCGCGGTCCTGGTCGAACGAGGTCAGGCCTTTCAGATAATAGGCGTAGTCGACGTTCGGGTGCTGCGGGTGCAGACGAATGAAGCGCTCGGCAGACGACTTGGCCGCCTCTGGCTCCGAGTTCTTGTAGTTGGCGTAGATCAGCTCGAGCTGGGCCTGGTCGGCGTAGCGGCCGAACGGGTAGCGCGATTCCAGGGCCTTGAGTTTGTTCACGGCGCTGGTGTAGCTCTTGTTGTCCAGGTCGGCCTGCGCCTGCTGGTACAACTCGGCTTCGCTGAGGTTCTCGTCAATCACTTCCTTGTTCGAGGAACAGGCAGCGGTGAGCCCGAGGATGGCGATCAGCAGCAGGTGTTTCACTTGCATGGCGGCTTGCGTCCTTTGACGGCCGCTGTCTTGGGCGGTGCCGTCCTGTTATGATGAGCGCCCCCGGCCTAACCCCGGGGCAAAAGAAGCCGTATTTAACCACAAGCGCGCAGTTGAAACCAAAGGCTGTGCGCCCGCCGAATCGAGCATGTCCGAGATCATTCAACTTAGCGCAGAGGTGCCGTCCGAACTGGGCGGTCAACGCCTCGACCAGGTCGCCGCCCAACTGTTCGCCGAGTACTCGCGTTCGCGCCTGTCCTCCTGGATCAAAGATGGCCGCCTGACGGTCGATGGCCAGGTCGTTCGTCCCCGCGACATCGTCCATGGTGGCTCCGTTCTGGCCCTTGAAGCCGAACAGGAAGCCCAGGGCGAGTGGATCGCCCAGGACATCGAACTGGACATCGTTTACGAAGACGACCAGATCCTGGTAATCAACAAGCCTGCAGGCTTGGTGGTGCACCCAGCGGCAGGCCACGCCGATGGCACCCTGCTCAATGCCCTGCTGCACCACGTGCCGGATATCGTCAACGTGCCGCGTGCGGGCATTGTCCACCGCCTGGACAAAGACACCACCGGCCTGATGGTGGTAGCCAAGACCCTGCAAGCGCAGACCAAACTGGTCGAGCAGCTGCAGAGCCGTACCGTCAGCCGCATTTATGAGTGCATCGTGATTGGCGTGGTCACCTCCGGTGGCAAGATCGACGCCCCGATCGGTCGCCACGGCGGCGCGCGCCAGCGCATGGCGGTCACCGAAGGCGGCAAGCCTGCGGTCAGCCACTATCGCGTGCTTGAGCGTTTCCGTTCGCACACCCATGTGCGGGTCAAGCTGGAAACCGGCCGTACCCACCAGATTCGTGTGCACATGGCCCACGTCGGCTTCCCGCTGGTCGGTGACCAGACTTACGGCGGACGCTTCCGCATTCCACCGGCGGCCGACCAGGACATGGTCCAAGCGCTCAAGCACTTCCCGCGTCAGGCCCTGCATGCACGCTTCCTGGCCTTGAAGCACCCCACCACCGGGCAGGTGATGAAGTGGGAGTCGCCGCTGCCGGATGACTTCGTCGAGCTGCTGACCCTGCTGCAAGACGACCGCGGCAGCTTTATCGGATGAACGGTCTGACGCAGTTGTTGCGCCCCGACTGGCCGGCCCCGGCCACGGTGCACGCCTGCGTCACTACCCGTGAGGGCGGGGTGAGCCTGCCTCCTTATGAAAGCCTCAATCTTGGCGACCATGTGGGCGATGACCCGGCAGCGGTTGCCAAGAACCGTCGTCGCCTGAGCGATCAATTCGCCATCCAGCCGGCCTGGCTCAAGCAGGTACATGGATTGGTGGTGGCGGATGCCGATCCGGCGATAGTTGCCGAAGCCGATGCCAGCTGGACCGATCAAGCCGGTATCGCCTGCACCGTGATGACTGCCGATTGCCTGCCTGCGTTGTTCTGCGATCGCGCCGGCACCCGCGTGGCCGCGGCCCATGCTGGCTGGCGCGGATTGGCCGGGGGCGTGCTGGAAGCTACGCTCGATCGCCTGCAAGTGCCTGCTGACCAGGTGCTGGTCTGGCTCGGCCCGGCGATTGGCCCGCAGGCGTTCGAGGTCGGGCTGGAAGTGCGTGATGCCTTCACTGCGGTGCATCCCGAGGCAGCGCGGGCCTTCGTGCCAGGTGAGCGTCCTGGCAAGTTGATGGCCGACATCTATGAGCTGGCGCGTATTCGCCTAGCGACGCGTGGAGTCACTGCTGTTTATGGCGGTGGTTTCTGCACGGTCAGCGATCCGCGTTTCTTCTCTTATCGACGTACGCCGCAAGGCGGGCGTTTCGCTTCTCTGGTGTGGCTCGCCGGCGCAACCTCCTGAACGCCGCGCCTACGGCATTTGTGCATCTGTGCGGTGCCCGTGGAAACGTCCTGACTGACTCCAGTCAATCCCGCTACGCTTGAATCTTGCACAATCAGCCCAATCTACTGGTTATCTCAGGCAGGTTTCTTCATCAGGTGTATCCATCGCTCCGGCCTGCCCTTATAGGAAGGTATCCCCATGCGAATAGACCGTTTAACCAGCAAGCTGCAATTAGCGTTATCTGATTCCCAATCCCTGGCCGTTGGCATGGACCATCCGGCCATCGAGCCTCTGCACCTGTTGCAGGCGCTGATCGACCAGCAAGGCGGCTCGATCAAGCCGCTGCTGATGCAGGTTGGCTTCGACGTCAACAGCCTGCGCACGGCGTTGAGCAAAGAGCTCGACCAACTGCCGAAAATCCAGAACCCCACCGGCGACGTGAACATGTCGCAGGACCTGGCGCGCCTGCTCAACCAGGCTGACCGCCTGGCCCAGCAGAAGGGCGACCAGTTCATCTCCAGCGAGCTGGTGCTGCTCGCCGCCATGGATGAAAACAGCAAGGTCGGCAAACTGCTGCTCGGCCAGGGCGTGAGCAAAAAAGCTCTGGAGAACGCCATCAACAACCTGCGCGGCGGCGCGGCGGTCAATGACGCCAACGCCGAAGAGTCGCGCCAGGCCCTGGACAAGTACACCGTCGACCTGACCAAGCGCGCCGAAGAAGGCAAGCTCGACCCGGTGATTGGCCGTGACGACGAGATCCGCCGTACCGTGCAGGTGCTGCAACGCCGCACCAAGAACAACCCAGTGCTGATCGGTGAGCCTGGCGTGGGTAAAACCGCCATCGCCGAAGGCCTGGCCCAGCGCATCATCAACGGCGAAGTGCCCGACGGCCTCAAAGGCAAACGCCTGCTGGCCCTGGATATGGGTGCGCTGATCGCTGGTGCCAAGTACCGCGGTGAGTTCGAAGAGCGCCTCAAAGGCCTGCTCAACGAGCTGTCCAAGCAGGAAGGCCAGATCATCCTGTTCATCGACGAGCTGCACACCATGGTCGGCGCCGGTAAAGGCGAGGGCGCCATGGATGCTGGCAACATGCTCAAGCCGGCCCTGGCCCGTGGCGAGCTGCACTGCGTGGGTGCTACCACGCTCAACGAGTACCGCCAGTTCATCGAGAAGGACGCAGCCCTTGAGCGGCGCTTCCAGAAGGTGCTGGTCGAAGAGCCGAGCGAGGAAGACACCATCGCCATCCTGCGCGGCCTGAAAGAGCGTTATGAAGTGCACCACAAGGTGGCCATCACCGATGGCGCGATCATCGCAGCGGCCAAGCTCAGCCACCGCTACATCACCGACCGCCAGCTGCCGGACAAGGCCATCGACCTGATCGACGAAGCGGCCAGCCGCATCCGCATGGAAATCGACTCCAAGCCGGAAGTGCTCGATCGCCTCGACCGTCGCCTGATCCAGCTCAAGGTCGAATCGCAGGCGCTGAAGAAAGAAGAAGACGAGGCCGCCAAGAAACGCCTCGAGAAGCTCACCGAAGAAATCGAGCGCCTGGAGCGCGAATACTCCGACCTCGAAGAGATCTGGGCTTCGGAGAAAGCCGAAGTACAGGGCTCTGCGCAGATTCAGCAAAAGATCGAGCAGGCCCGTCAGGAGCTGGAAGCCGCTCGCCGCAAAGGCGACCTGAGCCGCATGGCCGAACTGCAGTACGGGGTGATCCCGGACCTGGAGCGCAGCCTGCAGATGGTCGACCAGCACGGCAAGACCGAGAACCAGCTGCTGCGTAACAAGGTGACTGAAGAAGAGATCGCCGAAGTGGTCTCCAAGTGGACCGGCATCCCCGTCGCGAAAATGCTCGAAGGCGAGCGCGAGAAGCTGCTGAAGATGGAAGAGCTGCTGCACCAACGGGTGATCGGCCAGAACGAAGCGGTCACTGCCGTGGCCAACGCGGTGCGCCGTTCGCGTGCCGGGCTGTCCGACCCGAACCGGCCAAGTGGCTCGTTCCTGTTCCTTGGCCCGACCGGTGTTGGTAAGACCGAACTGTGCAAGGCCTTGGCCGAGTTCCTGTTCGACACTGAAGAGGCGATGGTGCGTATCGACATGTCCGAGTTCATGGAGAAACACTCCGTGGCTCGCCTGATCGGTGCACCACCAGGCTACGTCGGTTACGAAGAGGGCGGCTACCTGACCGAAGCCGTGCGCCGCAAGCCGTATGCGGTGGTGCTGCTGGATGAGGTCGAGAAGGCTCACCCGGATGTATTCAACGTGCTGTTGCAAGTGCTTGAAGACGGTCGCCTGACCGACAGCCACGGCCGCACGGTGGACTTCCGCAATACGGTGATCGTGATGACCTCCAACCTGGGCTCGGCGCAGATCCAGGAACTGGTCGGTGATCGTGAGGCGCAGCGTGCGGCGGTGATGGATGCGGTGGGTAACCACTTCCGTCCGGAGTTCATCAACCGCATCGACGAAGTGGTGGTGTTCGAGCCGTTGGGCCGCGAACAGATCGCCGGCATTACCGAAATCCAGCTCGGCCGCCTGCGCAGCCGCCTGGCCGAACGCGAGTTGAGCTTGAGCCTGAGCCCAGAGGCGACCGACAAGCTGATCGCCGTCGGTTACGACCCGGTGTACGGCGCACGGCCACTGAAGCGTGCGATCCAGCGCTGGATCGAAAACCCGCTGGCGCAGTTGATCCTGGCAGGCGAGTTTTTGCCAGGTTCGGCGATTACCGCCAAGGTCGAAGGCGACGAAATCGTCTTTGCCTAAAAAAAAGCCCCGCGAAAGCGGGGTTTTTTTTTGTGTTTTGGAAAATATTTTGTGCCTTTGCCGGCCTCATCGCGGGGCAAGCCCGCTCCCACGAAGCTTCTCACAGCCATTTACGGCGCGTGTCTGTGCGCGTGTCTGGGGTGCGTGGGAGCGGGCTTGCCCCGCGATGAAGCCCGCCCAACCCCCGAAAAACCTGGGCCTCACCACCTTTCTTGATAACTTGCTGAAAATTTTGAAATTTTTGCTTGCATCAAAATTCGAGTGCCCCTAATATACGCCCCGCTGTCAGGCACTAAGCGAATCACCAGCAACATCGGTGATCGCAAAACAACTTAGAAATCAGTAAGTTGAATGAAAAAAAGTGGTTGACAAGCAAAACGAAGAATGTAGAATAGCCGGCCTCAGCAGCGACAACGCGAAAGCGGATAGCCAAAGAGATCGAAGCTAACACAGACTTCGAAGCTGTAAAGATGTACCGAAGTTCAGTTCCGCGATAGCTCAGTCGGTAGAGCAAATGACTGTTAATCATTGGGTCCCTGGTTCGAGTCCAGGTCGCGGAGCCAATCTCGGGGTGTAGCGCAGTCCGGTAGCGCGCCTGCTTTGGGAGCAGGATGTCAGGAGTTCGAATCCCCTCACCCCGACCATTTTCAGGGTCGTTAGCTCAGTTGGTAGAGCAGTTGGCTTTTAACCAATTGGTCGTAGGTTCGAATCCTACACGACCCACCATGTAAAAAGGGCATCTCGACTGAGATGCCCTTTTTCTTTTGCCTCGATTTTATCCCGCCTCTCTTGCTAGCCTTCGTATTCAACCGAAGGAGCGAGCCCATGCCATTGAAAGCCAGCGTTTTCATCGCCACCAGCCTGGATGGCTTCATTGCCCGCGAAGACGGCAGCCTCGACTGGCTGATGGGCGCTACCAGCTCCAGTGATGATCATGGCTATGGGGCGTTCATGGCCAGCGTCGACACCCTGGTGATGGGGCGTGGCACGTTCGACAAGGTGCTGACGTTTGGCGAGTGGCCTTATCCGAACAAGCGTGTGGTGGTGCTGAGCGAAACGCTCAAGGCGCTGCCTGCTGGGTTGGGGGAGGGCATCGAGCTGCATCCGGGGCCGATTCCAGCCTTGCTCGAGCATCTGACGGCTACTGGGGCGAAGAGCCTGTACCTGGATGGCGGAAAGTTGATTCAGGGCTTTTTGCGCGAGGGGCGGGTGGATGAGCTGACCATTACCCATATCCCGGTGTTGCTTGGGCGCGGCATTGCGCTGTTTGGCGAGCTGGCGCGGGATGTGCAGTTGCAGCACCTGCGTACGACCAGTTTTGAGAGTGGCTTTGTGCAGAGCACCTATCGCGTCGTTAGATAGATTTTGGGGCCGCACAGCGGCCCATCGCGGCGGTTCGGCGCCCCGACAAGCCCGCTCCCACAGGTACAGCGCAAATCCCTGTGGGAGCGGGCTTGCCCGCGAAGGGCCGCACAGCGGCCCCAAAATCTCAAACGATCAGTGCAACTTCAGACGCGGCTCAGTCCCACGCCCAATCCGGCTGCCGAGCATCAGCATCAAGGTACGGAACGTCCCATACAGCGCCATCTGGTGCATCCGATACAGCGACACATAGAACATCCGCGCCAACCAGCCTTCGAGCATCACGCTACCGGTCAGGTTGCCCATCAGGTTACCCACCGCCGAGAACCGCGACAGCGACACCAGCGAGCCGTAATCCTTGTACGCATAAGTCGGCAGCGCCTTACCCTCAAGCCGCGCCTGGAAGCTCTTCACCAACATCGAAGCCTGCTGGTGCGCCGCCTGCGCACGTGGCGGCACGTTGCGATCGCTGCCCGGCTGCGGGCAGGCGGCACAATCGCCAAAGGCGAAGATATCGTCATCCAGCGTGGTCTGCAGCGTAGGGCGTACCACCAGCTGATTGATCCGATTGGTCTCCAGCCCATCGATATCCTTCAAGAAGCCCGGCGCGCGAATGCCCGCCGCCCACACCTTGAGGCTGGCCTGGATCACATCGCCACTGGCGGTTTTCAAACCATCTTCAGTCACTTCACTGACCGAAGAATTGGTCATCACGGTGATGCCCAGTTTCTCCAGGGTCTTGTGCACCGGCACGCTGATCCGCTCAGGCAATGCCGGCAGCACCCGTGGGCCCGCCTCGATGATGGTGATGTGCATGTCCTTGGGCTGAATCTTGTCCAGGCCATACGCCGCCAGCTCGTGCGCAGCGTGATGCAGCTCTGCCGCCAGCTCGACACCGGTGGCGCCAGCGCCGACGATCGCCACGCTGATCTTCTCGCTCGCCACGTCGCCGGCATGAGCGCGCAGGTAGTGATTGAGCAACTGCTGATGGAAGCGCTCGGCCTGCTTGCGGGTATCCAGGAACAAGCAATGCTGCGCCGCGCCCAGGGTGCCGAAGTCGTTGGTGTTGCTGCCCACGGCGATCACCAGGCTGTCGTAGCCCAGGGTGCGCGCAGGCAGCAGCTCGCGGCCGTCTTCATCGAGGGTCGCCGCCAATTGGATTTGCTTGCTCTCGCGGTCCAGGCCGCTCATGCGCCCCAACTGGAAATTGAAGTGGTTCCACTTGGCCTGGGCCACGTAGTTCAGTTCGTCTTCCGAGGAGTTCAGCGAGCCGGCGGCCACTTCGTGCAGCAGCGGCTTCCAGATGTGCGTCAGGTTGGCGTCGACCAGGGTGATCTCGGCCTTGTTGCGCTTGCCCAGGCTTTTACCCAGGCGGGTCGCCAGTTCCAGGCCGCCGGCGCCGCCGCCGACAATCACGATGCGATGAGTCATGGAAATATCTCATAAGGTTTAACGAATTCGTGCCCCCAAGGGGCGGCGCCGTCGGCGAGCGGAGGGCGAGCGCAAGGCAGCTCATAGCACCAGTCCACTCAGCAGGCGGCTCAACAGGCCCAGACCAATGGTCACCCCAACCACCAGCGCCAGGAGCAGCAATGGCCGAAACGGCTTGCGCTCAACTTGATGCTGAGGGGCTTTGAGATACTCATCGACGCGACGCTGATCTTCAGGATTCAGGCGGCTGGTCATGGTGGGCCTCGTCAGGTAGACGCATGTGACTGCGCAAAGGCTACAGGGTTCGCGCAGGGTCTTGATAACGAATGATAATGCTTTCTATCTCTGGCGCCGAGTGTACGCCATTGCAAAGACTCTCGGCACTGGATCAAAGACTGATACCGACATCGAACACAATACTGCGCCCCAAGTTGCCGCGCAGGAAATCCGGCGCATCCGGGTGGGCGAACAGCACCCGGGCGAAGGTCGGCCCGACCAACGACAACGAACGCCAGCCCTGGCGCAAATATTCGGTGGGCGGCGGAAAGTGGCTGTTCAAATCCAGCACCTCACGCTTGAGGCTGGCAAAAGCGATGATATCCAGCTCGTTCAGCTCCAGGCCCCGTTCCCGGTAGTTGTGCGCCTTCTTGCGCAAGGTCGGCGCCAGGCGTACCAGCAACTCCTGGGCGCTGATTCGCCGGGGCCGCGCCTCGCGGCGCACCAGCTGGCTCAGGGAAAACGCACTGCGCCGGCGCTGCAGCTCCTCGCGCCATTCGTCATTGAGCCGGCGGCCTTCATCGAGCACGAAAAACACCTCGAACGCCGCATCGCGAAACAGCACATCGGGTGGCTCTTGCCCGGCCGGGGTGAAGTCTTCGTTGCGGTAGGGAATGTTCAGTCCTTGCAGCAGGCGCTGGCACACCCAACGCTCGCGTTCCCATTTGCGGGCATTGGACAGGAACGCATTGGCTTGTTCGGCCTGGATGGTAAGCAGGCGCAGGTAGTCTGAGTCATCCATGTGCACAAGCTTAGCCGCTAATCTGTGACGGTAAGGTGTTGTTTGCCGGTAGGAATCGGCCCAGGGTGTAGACTCGAAGCTGTCTGAAAGGGGAGTGAGGTCAAGGTGATCAGCGCACAAGTCCTGTCCACCACCAGCCTGACCCTGGGCTGGGTGGCTTACGTTCCGCTACTGCTCTGGGCGGTGTCGCGCACGCGCTGGGTCGAGCTGTTCACCGATCGGCGCCGCCAGCATCTATTGTTTGGCACGGTGTTCGCCCTGTTTGCCTTGTGGCTGGTCAGGCGCGATTTCGATACCGGGGTGTCTTATCACTTTATTGGCATGACGGCGGTGACCCTGTTGCTGGATTGGCCGCTGGCGATTCTTGGAGGGTTTTTCGCCCAGCTCGGGCTGATGGCGCTGGGGCGCCAGGATCTGGCGGCACTTGGGGTCAACGGCCTGTTGATCATTGGCCTGCCGGTGTTGATCACCGAGGTGTGCGCCATCCTGGTCGAGCGCGCGCAGCCGCGTAACCTGTTCGTTTATATCTTCTGTTCGGGGTTCTTTGCCGCGGCGTTGTCGGCGCTGCTGTGCCTGCTGGCGGCGATGGGGTTGTTGTGGCTGGATGGGCGGTTTGCCATGCCCGAGTGGCTGACGGACTTTGTCGGTTACCTGTGGCTGATCATCTTTCCCGAGGCGTTTATCAATGGGATGGTGGTCAGCGCCTTGGTGGTATTTTGCCCTGAGTGGTTGGAGACCTTTAACCGTACCCGTTATCTGCAGGCGCCGTGGAAGGATGACGCCTGAGACGTGCCGGCCCTATCGCGGGGCAAGCCCGCTCCCACGCATTACGCGCTTGGCTCATCGTGGGAGCCCGCTCCCACGCATTACGCGCTTGGCTCATCGTGGGAGCCCTCTCCCACGCATTGCGCGCTTGGCTTATCGTGGGAGCGGGCTTGCCCCGCGATAGGGCCATAACTGACCCACCACCCATCAATGCCGCGGTTCCAGATCCCCCGAATACAAGTCATCCTCAGCCTCAGGCGCCACCGGGATCTTATGCTCCTCAGCCGCCCACGCCCCCAGGTCGATCAGCTTGCAACGGTCCGAGCAAAACGGCCTATTGGGGCTCTTCGCGCTCCATTCCACAGGTGCGCCACAGGTCGGGCAATCAACGGACAACGGCTGGCTCATGGCTGGCCTCCTCGTAAAGTCAGGTAAAAGTGGTGCAGGCGGTCAATCTGCTCGTGCAACCCGGCCAGGTCGCGGTCATTGACCACCACATCATCGGCATGGCGCAAACGTTCCTCGCGCGCCAACTGCGCCGCCAGAATCGCCTGCACCTGTTCAGCGCTGGTGTTATCGCGCAGCAAGGTACGCTGCACCTGCAATTCTGGCGGCGCATCGATCACCAGCACGCGCTGGGTCTTCTGGTACTGCCCCGACTCGATCAGTAGCGGCGACACATACACCGCATACGGCGATTCGGCCTTGGCCAGGTAACTGAAAATCTCCTGGCCAATCAGCGGATGCAGCAGCTGTTCAAGCCAGCGCCGCTGGCTTGGGTCGGCAAAGATCAGCTGCCGCAAGGCCGAGCGATCCAGTTGCCCGTCGTCCAGCAACACCCCCGCGCCAAAGCGCTCGACGATGCTGGCCAACGCCGGCCGGCCCGGCTCGACCACCCAGCGCGCCGCCTGATCGGCGTCGACCAGGTGCACACCCAGCTCCACGAAGCGCTCGGCAGCGGCGCTCTTGCCACTGCCGATGCCGCCGGTCAGGCCCAGTATCCAAGGGGTAAATGCCGCAGTGGTCATCAGAATCCAAGCAGTTGCAGGTATGAGGCGTACATTTCATCACCCCAGAGCACGGCAATCCACCCCGCAATGGCCAGATACGGACCAAAAGGCATCGCCGTGCCCAACGAAGCCTTACGCCAACGCAGCAAACACAGGCCAATCAGCGCCCCCACCACCGACGACAGCACCAGTGTCACCGGCAACACCTGCCAGCCACCCCAGGCGCCGATCAGCGCCAGCAGCTTGAAGTCGCCATAGCCCATGCCCTCCTTGCCGGTCACCAGCTTGAACAGCCAGTAAACGCTCCACAGGCTCAGATACCCCAGCACCGCGCCCCACAGTGCCGCATCCAGCGTCACAAACACGCCGAAAGCGTTGACGATCAGCCCGACCCACACCATGGGCAGCACCAGTACATCCGGCAGGATCTGCTGCTCAGCATCGATCAAACTCAACGCCAGCAAACACCAGGTCAGCAGCAGCGCCGCCAGCGCCTGCACCCCCGGCCCAAAGTGCCACGCCACCACCAGCGAAAGCCCCGCACACGCCAGCTCCACCAACGGATAGCGCGCACTGATCGCCCCCTTGCACGCCGAGCAACGCCCGCGCAGCAACAGGTAACTCAACAGCGGAATGTTCTCCCACGGCCGAATCCGATGCCCACAGTGCGGGCAGTGCGAAGCGGGCAAAGACAGGTTGAAGCGCTCGTGCTCGACCAAGGGCAGGTCGAGCACCTCCTGCGCCTCACGCTGCCACTGGCGCTCCAGCATGATCGGCAAACGATGCACCAGCACATTGAGAAAGCTGCCCACCAGCAGCCCCAGCACCGTGGCCAACACCAAGAAGTAAACCGGCTGCACAGCCAGGAAAGTCCACAGATTCATGTTCAGATCAAACTACCCAACTGGAAGATTGGCAGGTACATGGCAACCACCAGGCCACCCACCAGGAGGCCAAGGATCAGCACGATGGCTGGCTCCAGCAGGCCGGTCAACTGGTCGAGCGCCTGGCTGACCTGTTCCTCATAATGGCTGGCCGCTTTGCCCAGCATTTGGTCGAGCGTGCCGCTGGACTCACCAATCATCGTCAGCTGCACCAACAGCGGCGCAAATAACCGCTCCCCCGCCATCGCCTGATGCAGCCCCTGCCCATTGGCCATGCCCTGGCGCAGCCGCAAAATCGCCTGCTCATGCACGCTGGCGCCACTCGCCGCCGCCACCGTGCCCAACGCATCCAACAGCGGCACCCCCGCCGCATAAGCGGTGCCCAAACTGCGCGCAAACCGCGCCATCGCCGCATGCCCCAGCAACCGCCCAAGCACCGGAATACCCAGCGCCCGGCGAGATATCCACAAGCGCGCCCCGGCATGGCGCCGATACAGCTGGCGCCCACCCACACCGAGCAAAAGCAACACCACCAACAGCCAAGGCCCATGCAGCCCAAAGCCTGTGGATAAATCGATCACCCACTGGGTAAACGCCGGCAGCGCCTTGCCGAAACTGGCAAACAGCCCCTCAAAGCGCGGCACCACCTCCAGCAGCAACAGCGCCGACACGCCCAAGCCCGTCAGCAACAGCAGCGCCGGATAGAGCATCGCCTTACGCACCCGCCGCTGCAGCGCCTGGCGCTGCTCCAGCATGTCTGCCAGCTGTTCCAGCTGGCCATCGAGCGTGCCCGACTGCTCACCCACCCGCACCAGATTGCAGTACAACCGATCGAACCACCCCGGCTGGCGCTGCAACGCATCGGCCAGCCCCATGCCCGCCGCCACATCCTGTTTCAATCGCGTCAGCAGCTTGCCCAGACTCTCATCGCCCCCACTGCGCCCCATCACCTCGAACGCCTGAAGCAGCGGCACCCCCGCCTTGAGCAAGGTCGCCAACTGCCGACTGAACCCCGCCGCATCCGCCTTCTCCCGCCGTGCCGGCCACCGCCAGCCAAGCCCGCCCGCCGGGCGCAAGCGCGCATTACTGATGCCCTGACGCAGCAACCCCGCCCGCACCAACGCCGGGCTGCGCCCCTCACTTTGGCCCGCGACCCGCGCGCCGTTGGCATCGATGCCTTGCCAGGCGTAAAGCCGTGTTGTTTGGCGCATAGCTAAGCTCCTTGCTGTACGTGCGACAAGCCCGGTAACAGCTTGCCGTGCCCCTGCGTGGGCGGGTTTCCCTGATGGTCACTAGAGTAGTTCAGCGAACATGACGTCCAGCCGGGCAGGGGTGACAAAAGGTGTCTGATGAGGCCTACTGCGCGCCTGCCAGCCTGGCGTCCAACAGTGGATGAAGGCTCAGCCGAATCAACAAGGAAACGCGTTCATGAAAGGCCAACAAGGCATCACCCTGATCGAACTGATGATCGTCGTCGCGATCATCGGCATCCTCGCCACCATCGCCGTGCCGATGTACACCAACCACCAATCGCGGACCAAAGCCGCCGCCGGGCTGCTAGAAATTTCAGCCCTCAAGACCGCGATGGACCTGCGCCTGAACGAAGGCAAGGACGTGACGGATGTCGCGGCCCTCGGCGGCCAACCCGCCACCGCGCACTGCGCAATTACCGCCCAAGGCACAGCCGCGAACGGCACCGGCGCCATCACCTGCACCCTGGCCGACGGCCCGGCCAGCGTGATGGGCAAAACCCTGACCCTGACCCGCGCCGCCAGCGGCTGGACCTGCACCACCAACATCGAAGAAGACCTGGCCCCGAGCGGCTGCAAAGCCGGCTAAGCCCCGGCCATCGAGCCCGCTGTAGGAGCGGGCTTGCCCCGCGATGAGGCCCTCAGCACCCAGCAAGATCTGACTAAAAACCAGCAGTTTGCGAAACCGCCACGGCAGTGGTACGTTGCGCAACACGCCGGTGTAGCTCAGTCGGTAGAGCAGCGCACTCGTAACGCGAAGGTCGCAGGTTCGATTCCTGTCTCCGGCACCATCTAGCTGTTCCGTCACGACTCTGTTTGTATACGGAACCCTCAACAAAGCCCGCCTTGTGCGGGCTTTGTTGTTTCTGACGTGAGCCAAACACCGTCTTGGTTACTCTCTAGGTCAACCGGCCACTTCTAACATCGCAGCAGCCCAGGTCGCACAGGCTTTGCGGCAATTCCCCTCGTGACAATCGGCGCGACCAACGCCGATGTCACCAGCAACAGCCATGCAGCTGATGGTGCGGCAGACCAAGGAATGGACTGCACCTGACTGACAGTCAGGCGTGCCCCGGTCATCGCATTGCTGCGTATACCTGGCTCAGGATCTCGCGGCACTGGTCTCGTCAGCCAATGCAGCCTTCACCCGTCTACCGGTAACGGTGCTCAGGAGGCCAGATCATGAGATGCCCTTGCTCCCGGACGTAAGGAGCCGCCAGTCCCGCGTAGTGGACATCCCCACAGGTCGCAGGGGCCTTAACCCCTGATAACACTCAGCATTCTTGACGGGATGACGTGGGGCGAGGATCGGAGAGCGGATGATGAGGTGACTGACATGACATTGGTGGGTAGACGTGATGGCCGCGATTTCGGTTACGGCAGACAATTGAGCTACGCAGGGCCACAAGCGCTGAAAGACATGTTCGGTGGCGGCCACTACGGCACGCTCAAGGCGCACAGTGATCGGTGGCAGGCATTCGTGAAGTGGTGCCGTTCCGAACAGGGACCCGGTATTAATGATGCGCGGCAGATTGATCGGAAGGTGTTGGCCGACTATGCGGCGTAACTGCACGACATGGGTAGGCGCGGTGATCTCGCTGTAAGCCCCGCACAAAATCGGTTATCGAGCGTTAATTGCTGACCGTGTGACTGCTTGCTCGTCGTTTAGACAAGCCATGGGTTTTCAAGTGGCATAGCAAAAATCTAATTTGATAGTCACGAACGACAGCCTCCGACTCCTAGCCATCGCTTGCGATCTGGCAGTAATCGGCCAAAAGTTTGGCAACTGGAGGCGATTCTTCCCGCACATCACTCCCATCGATGTCACCCAGTTTTGATAGTTACTCTTCGCTTCAGTTTTTTGAGATCTGCCTGCCCAGTACAAAAAAATCTCATGTTTGTATTGAGGAGGCACGAGCGGCTCCTTCATGACCTCAGTCAGAGCCGAACGGGCTGAGAAATTTCTGGTTTACGAGTTCCTTCTCGCAGTCCTCTGCGGTTGCTTTAAAGCGAGTATGGAACATGTTGGCTCCTAGCGATAAACATAAACACGTTAATGCTAAGAAAAATACAGAGCACTCTTAACTAGCGCCGTCTCAAATTCCGTCAGATAAGGCTGTCGCTCTCTTAAAATAGTTTTAATTTCTTCTAAGTACTGATCTATGGTCATGCCTTCAAAGTCATTGTGCATTAATAATTTCTTTGTGATCTGATTTGGAATCCCAAATTCTTCCAAAGAGCTTACGGGCGCGGGGAAGTAAAAGTTCTCTAATGTTGAGGCGAAGGACTTATAGTCGCCAAAAGGATAAGAAAACCGTTTAAATATTAGTTCCTGCACGTCGCTAATTGCATAAATCAGTTTTGGTAGATTGTAGTTCACCAAATTTTTTTTGAAATTGAATACAGACTGAATTGCATCATCAATGCTGTAATTGCTGTTACCTTTACGCCAGAACTCATAATCCTGAAGGATCAGGGCTTTGTCGTCTACCTTGTTTATGACGTCAATCAGTTTTCTGTTAAGTTGTTTATGAGTGCGTACAGTCCCGCCTCCCATTGAAGATACGTTGAAGTAATCAAACAGTATCATCGACAAATGCTGCAATTGATATTGGTCGGGATAGATACCGTCCCAGCACATAAGTCTGTTCCAAGCACCACATTTTTCAATCAGGGTGCTTGCAAAGTCAATTAGCCTGCTTGGATTTATTCCTTGATGCTTAAGAAGCAATGAGACTGGAATAACATCCTGTTCATAATATCTTCTAATTTTTTCTTTGTTTGGCTCGTTTACTTCTGTTCCCATGTGGAGCAAGAGGGAGTCAGATGCATTATCACTTTGCGTGACAATAGGCATGTCGATAAATGGCAATTCAGTTTGAGGTTTGTCGCCAAGAATGTATACGTTTCCTACAAAATGCTCGAACATTCTGCCGGATCTTCCGGATATGTTGTTGAATGTGAACATGTCAAGCTTGGTTCTTCTCGTTATACAGTCATCATATATTATGATATTTTTTGCATTGGTATTCACCCCTTCAATTAGTGTGGATGTGCAGATAAGGATGTTGATTTTTGATTGGTTGAAATAATCAACTATCAGAGCTGCTACCGCCCTAGGTAATTGAGCATGGTGGTAAGCAACGCCATGGTTAAGCCCTTCAATCAGCGACCATTCATGATGAAAGTTTTCTGCAAGCCAAGTTGACAAAACTTTGTTACTTGGGGTGGGTGCTAACAAGTCGGAATCGAGCAGCTTCACCAACAAGGAGCTCGCCCTTTTTGGTGACTTGCAATAAATTACAGTTTGCTCAGTCCTCGCTTTTGAATTTAGAATACTTATGAGAATTTCGTCTCTTTCGAGGTCTACGTCCGAGTCTTTGCCCTTGGTATTCAGTGGATAGAAAAACTCGTTGGTTGCTACCGTAGCATACGAGTCAAACTTCAAGAATGTGCATCTAAGTTCCTCTTCAATCCCAGATGCCAAGCCATTTATCCTAGGCCCAAGCATGTAGAAACGCTTGCATCTAGCGTAAAGCTTTTTGAATGCCAGGTTTAAACTATCACATCTTTCATCATTTTTACTAGCGGGGGCTAGTTTGTAAAATTCGTCTACGATGAAGAAATCAATCGAGCTTAAATCGTTATGTTCAAGCACTCGTTCCTGAGTAAGGATATAAATATTTTTTATGCTTGGTTGTTGTGCTACTTGAGTGATAATTTTGTAATAGTCGCAGTATGCGTGTAACTTTTTCTTTAGCTCATCCATTAATGCGATGGTAGGTACGACAACTACAATATTATTGAATTCGCGAGTGGCAACCAAAGCTTCAATGATTAAGCTTTTCCCAAAGCTGGTGGGCGCACTCAGAATAATGTTCTCGCCATTGATTATTCTGTGAAACACCTCGGCCTGACGAATATGAAACGTCTTGCGTTCATCTTGAGGTGTAGTAAACAGAAGGCGTCGCAGATTATCTTTGCTAGAGTTTTTTATGTCGTCAATGTACGGGTAGAGCCCTAACTCACCTAATAGGTGATCTAGGATGAAGGCGTTTTCGATTTCATTTTTCCTCCCTAAAGCTCTGATGACAATATCTTGCACAAGATGGTTATGCTTGTGGCTATTGTATTCATTTACAAGAGATGTAAGGAAGCTTTCCCACTGGTTGTAATTTGGGTCGTCGATTTTAGATTTTGATTCTTGGTACCAAGTGCTCATGAATTTAACTCCTGCAACAGCGCGGAATGCACGAAAGAAATATCTGACACAGGAAAATAGAAAACCCTCAGATCTATCAGGTCTATTAAGTTGGGTTTTATACTGCCGGAAAAAATACTTCTGCAATACTGTATTTTTTCTTTAAATAGTTCGATAAATGAATTTTTGTCGTATTCTTTAATTATCGCGCTATCATGCATGATGAAGACCGGTATTATTATTTTATCGAACCGGTCATCTAAACTTAGATTTGAGTCTGCCAGTCTTTTCAGCTTGTCTACGTGCGGCCATGAACCATCAATTTCTGCTGTAAGTGTATATAGCCGATGTTTTAAAGTTGTTATGCTTGCAATGTATTCTATATTATCAATAGCAGCCTTCACTGCATCTTCAATGTTCGTACTAACTGATGATGCACCAATCCATAGCTCTATGGTGTCAAGGTTTAATATTGCATGGGTGCATGAGAAAGTTTTATTATTGGCGTCAAAAACTTTATTCATTACAGGGATGGTGTTATACGAATCCCGGATAGCAATGTGTAAAAAAAAATCGCCAAGTGCATTTATGTCGTTGCCGGGGTAGTTGGCTCTTGCATACTTAAATAGACTTCTCTGCACTCCAGTGAAATTGGCTCTCTCTTTGTGTGATAAGCAGTAGTCTATAATCCATTCGTATACTGTTTCTGTAAGGTTGTTTATGTTCCAGATTTTCATAGTAAATCCAATATCAATTCCTTTGATATTTGGCTGATCTATATTGCAATTTATGCAGTATTTAAATGGAGAGGGAGGGTGTTTCGGCGGCTCATAATTTATGCCGTCTTGGATTTTTATGTTGGGTATTGAATCTGTTATTATTTTGTTTGCAAGAGTATCGCTAAGGATATCTTTAAGTGATACTGCGTACAACGTGTTGGTGCCTTGCTGCACTAACAAAACGCCAATACATAATCCATGGTATAGTACAGGTGATCCCGACATTCCTTGATACGCGCTAATGGTATCGGACTGAGAGACCTCAAAGCTATACTCCCTGCTAGTCATGTTTTCAAATGAATTGGTAACTCTAACGTTAATTGGTGCGTGATAGTGTTCTTTCTCAATTGGGTATCCACAAGATTTGACTTCGGCATCCAAACTAATGCCGGTTGAATATAGATCAATAAAATTCCCTGCAGAACTCTCTATTTCCAGAATGGCAAAGTCACTATCCGTGTTCCAATGTATGCATTTTGCGTAAATGTATTGTCCGCGATCATACTCATCACTTGAGAAATATACTTTTATCTTTCCTCCGTTGGAAATGACATGGTAGGCAGTAAGAAGTAAGTTGGGAGAGATCGAGAAGCAAGTTCCTCGAGTTGCTTTTCTTGTTTGCTCTTCATCGTTCACGATTGATTCGATGATATAAATTGAACTTAAGTTATATTCGCTAGGGATTCCGGTGCTCATAACTCAGTCTCGTAGATGTCCATTTCAAAGGTTATATTTGGATATTTCGTCTTGAGCTGTTCTGTGAACCATGCTGGGATGTTGTCAAGATTGTAATTGACCAAGATTGTTGTTTTTCTTGATCTATTTTCTACAGCAATTCTAGCTAAGGTTTCTAAATTTGGGTGCCCATGTGACTTACCGTTTGTACTAATCATGTACCTGGGGCTGTCGATTCTTTTTAGTAGCGTCCTGCTGGTGTTGTTCTTACTTCCATGATGAGATATTTTGACAGCATCTACTTCTATGGTGTCTATTCCGCAACTGTCTAGCCAAGAAATAACAGTCTCTGCATGGCAGTCTCCAAGATATAAGATTCTTTTGTCTCGGTACTCTATTAAAAAGGAAAAGCTGCTTCGGTTGGTCGCTGAAGCATCTTCTACAAATGGCTCATTGGCTAACGATTCGATGGTGTATAAAGCTGTATTTGATATTTTGTTTGTGGGTGCCAGGTCTTTAATGTTGGAAATATATGTTTCAAATGCGTCATAATATGCTTTGTTTATGATTTTTGGTTTGATTCGCTTTTCGTTTAGTTTGCTTTCCCAGTTTTCTGTAATTTCAGTTAGCGAAGATTTTTCTGGGCCGATAATGGTGAATTTAATTTCGCCTGCTTCGAAGCTTTTCAGCCCCTCCCTGTAAATGGCTTGTCCTCCGATTATGCGATTGCACTTTAGGTTTTTGGAATTAAGCAGATACGAGAGTGAGGTTCCTTCAGCATACCCTATTTTTGTATTGTTATCGGATACAGAAAATTCACTAGCTAAAGCTTGCAGCTTGCGGTCTATATGAGGGTTTGTGGAGTTATCAATTTCCAGATTGCCGATTAATTGCTCGGCGCCGTTGAATAAAATACTTTCAATTTCAGGGCATTTCGCATGCTCGAGAAGTTTGATGATTCCATTTGCATGGTCGTTATCTATGTGCGTAACAATTATCTTTGTTAGTTTGCTTGTTTGTCCTATGACTTGATCTTTCCAGTTGTCAAATGATTGTGCTGTGCCGCCATCAATCAAAATAAATTCAGACTCGGTAACTATAGAGATGCAGTCTCCATTTCCAGCCTTATGCATTCTTAGCTTTAACATTTTTGCTATTCGTGATGCCTTGGTGCCATCATTGTAGCACTGCAGGCATTGGATTTGTTGTGATGACGAGACATTTCTGGATGCCGCAAAATCTGTGATGATCCCGTTGAGGTTGATCAGAGTTATGGTCACGACCCGGTAGCGGCGACCTAAAAAGGGTACCGAGATCACCTAGACTAGAACGCTTGAGGGGGGCTATGGTAGAAATATTGTTTTTCGCGTCAATTTGAAACCGTAAGTTGCAAGCGGCTTGGCCATCGATGTACTGCTGAAGGTGGAATAGAGGCGTAATCGAGAGAAACTAATTGTGTACTTGAAAATTTTGTCAGTGTAGCGCTGTTGTTATATGTTTATAGCAGTGCAGTCAATTATTCCAATGAATGCTCGTGACGCCCCCACTTGGTATGCGGCGACATGACCTCATGAGGGCGCATTAGTTACTTTTTGTCAGATATTGCATTAATCGGACGAATTTGGAACTTCTTGCTGTAGCGCGGAGATTCAAAATAACGACCAACCTTTACTGCTGTATCGATCAAAGCATCCATTGCTTCCTCTAGGCCCTCTTCCTTGTACGCAATCGATTCTTCGTTAGAGTGAATGCCGATATCTTTGTTGATGGTCCTGCACGGTACGAACGGATGGGCAATCTCTTCTAAGTAGCTATAGAACGCGCCTTTGGCTATGACCAGCCCGAATCGTCGCCAAGCGTACTTTCGCCCCCAATAATATCCATCGGTTGCACTATATCTTACGCGATCATCATTCTTACCTTTGTTTTCTACCAACTTATCTTGCGAAAAGTGTTTGGCCGCTGAATAGCTAAGTAGCTTGTTCACGGTATCCGCTCTTCCGAGGGCAGAAGGTTCGATGATATTTTTTCCATCAGCGCCAGTGGTGAATCCAATATTGTAGCGGTCGCCATTGATCAGTTCGACATTGCTGCTGTTGGTTTCAAACTGGTAAAGAGTATCTGTCGTCTGCGGCTTAAACTGGTGAAGGAATTTTCCGGTTGGAAGCTGGCTAACCGTATAGTCTCGGACGATCACGTCATGGATTGTGTATAGATTTCTAGATTTCACTATGCTGTCCTTGTTTAGGAAATTTGTGGCTGTCTACGGTAGTGGCTAATTGCCTTTTCCACAAGCCGTACGAAAACCCCTCTTACGGCATCATTGGTGTACGGTCATGGAATGAAATGATACAGATTTATCGTGAATCGCTCTTGACTTTTCGTCCATCCCCCCCTGAGAATCTTGGCGCGAGTGCTCCATCGCAGGGCCTGGAGATGTCTGGCGAAGTTGTTAGCCGTCATGAAGGCGAGCATGCTGGCCTTAAGATAGTGGAAGTTCTTGATCGCGGCGTCCTTGATCATGCGGTTCATGCGCTCGACCTGGCCATTGGTGCTAGGGCGGTGGGCCTTCTTCAATCTCGGTGTGATGGCATGCTCTTCGCAAACGCGATCAAAATGATACTCACGGGGTAATTTTTGAGATAAAGAACATTATCCTAGTTGATAATATCTAATAAATTTAGAGTGTTTTCTGCTCATTCGATTCCTGTCTCCGCACCAGCTTTAGAATTTTCAGAAACGCACACCATCTGCCGATGTCCCCCCCACCCCCATTTTGAGCAGCCTTGCCGTTTCTGCTAGGCTCGTTCCGCCTTCACGCCACGGCCTCATTCATCGGGGCCTGAGGCATTCAGGAAGCGGACGATTCACAAGTCCTAGTTAAGAAAAGGAAGCACACCATGTCTAACCCCCGTCACTGGAATGACTGGGCTGGCGGACTGACCCTAGTCCTTCAGGCAGTCGTCTATATCCCTCTGCTTTACATCATCCTTATGCCATGGCTTTGCCTGGCACTCGTCAAACTAGAGAAAATTCCGTTCTTCCCTAATTTCTTCCACGCGATGGCTTCCTCAGGCTGGCTTATCGCTTCCGGGGTCGTGGGCCTAACGGTTCTGTTTGTGGTGGTTCGCAGCTTAGTCCGCTGAAAACATGGCGACTTATGCGTTGGAAGGCTGATCACCATTTCCTTCGTCATTGGAGGAGAATTCTGTCTTCACTGCCCCTTGCCCCGCCAAGCCTCAAGGTCTAAATTGGCGAGGTCGCGGCAAATTCCGCGACCGGGTTTGGCGACTCGGATAACTTGGCGCAACAGCGCCCCACACGATTGCAGGCGCTTTTTTTGTGCCCGCAGCCTCGTGCCATGGCGGCTGTGCGTGGGAGACCTTCGGGTCTGCCGGGTTCCAAGTTCCCGGTTCGCCAACCTGCGTACAGCTGCCACCCAATTGTTTGGCGACGATGCGTGGCAGCTCCAATCAAACTTGGAGTCTCATGCATGCCTACTCGCATACCGAGCAAAATCCTCGCATTCGTTCTCCGCCGTCCACTGCGGCCGGCATCTCGAAGCCTTCGCTTCTATCCCATTCACACCCAACCCACCGAAAACCCAAGGCAGGCCCCCCATGCCTGACCAAGAACGCCTCTCCACCCTGCAAAGCTACACCTGGACCCTGGAGCTCCTAGCCGAAGCCCTGGTCCAGCACGACGACATGCTCGAGTGCGAACACAACCCGCGCCTGAGCTTTCGCAACACCGCGGGCATCCACCAGGCGATCCGTATCATCAGCCGCCTGGCCAGCGAGCAATGTGGAAAACTCCTCGATACCGGCGACAACGCCCTAGCCGACAGCAGCTGACTCAACCATTGCCAGGGCACCCCCCGCGCAGATTCCCAGCCGCCTGACGAATCTGCGTGGCCAGCCCTTGCACGTTGTTCTGTTGCGCACGGACCAAGTCCTCGATCTCCGGCCCGGCGGGCGTTTGCAGCAGGCTGTGGCAGTTGAGCGTGTCCCCACCCTCAGCCCCGCGCAGGCGCCAGCGGGCATCGATCAGTGCGTACTGCCCGGGGATCGAGTCAAAGCGCTGCACGTTGATCTTCACCGCCACTTTGCGCGCCGCGCTGCCGTTGCCCAGTTGCACCACCAGGGCACTGCGCAGCTCTTCACTGAGGCTTGCGCCCCACCACTGGGTTTCAAGAATGGCCAGGCCGTTGCTGCCTTGGCGAATGACGATCTGCGCCCGGTCGACCTGCGGCGGCACGCTGATGCCTTCGATCACCACTTCGGCGGCGTTGCTGCTGGCCTGGGTGGGGGCGTGCACTGGGGTCAGGGTGTGAAAGGCAATCGGGTCGCTGCGGCACGCGGCGAGCAGGGCCAGGGTGCAGAGCAGCGGGAGGGTGTGCCGTGGGGTCATGGGTTTCGCTCCTGCGGTCAGTTGCGCGGTGGGCCTTGCAGGTCCAGGGGCGCGGCGTTGGCGGGGCGGCCGCGGATCAGCGATTCGGGGTTGCGTCCGAGGTAGTCGGAGAGCTCGCGCAGCGAGCGCGACATGCGCGCGAGTTCGTCCAGGGTTTCGGTGAGTTTTTCCCGCTGCGGCGAGTCTTCGGCCAGGGTCGAGTTGGCCGATTGCAGGGTCTGGCTGACGTGGGCGAGGGTGTCTTGCACGCGGGGCAGGGTCTTGCTGTTGAACTGGGCGAGGCTTTTGCGCAGCTCGACCAGGTTGCTGTCGAGGTTGCTGGCGATGCGTTCGACCGGCAGTTTATTGATCTTCTCGACCATGGCCTGCAATTGCTCCTGCAGCACTTCCAGGCTGCCGGGGATGGTTGGGATGGCGATGGGCCGGGCATTGAGGTCGAAGGCGACTTTCGGTGCCTTGGGGAAGAAGTCCAGGGCAATGTACAACTGGCCGGTGAGCAGGTTGCCGCTGCGGGCCTGGGCACGCAGGCCGTTGTCGACGAAGGTGCTGAACAGTTTGACCGAAGCACTGAGGTCTTCGGGGTTGTGCTTGAGCACTTTGAGCATCTTCACGTGGGCCTGGCCGAGCCGTTGCGGGTAAATAACGATGCCGACGTTGACCGGGAAGCTGCGTTTGACTTCGTCGAAGTCGAGGTTCACCGACACCACGCGGCCAATTTCGACGCCGAGAAATTCCACCGGGGCGTCGACCTTGAGGCCGCGCAGGGCCTGGTCGAAGCGCAGGGTGAAGTACTGCGCCTTGCCGTTGGGCGGGGCGAGGGCGGTTTGCTGGTCGGCGAACAGCTCGTAGGTCTTGTCTTCGGCGGCGGGGCTGTCGTTGGGGCTGTACTCGGGGGCGCGGAAGGCGATGCCGCCGACGATCAGGGTGGACAGCGATTCGGTCTTCACCGAGACGCCATTGGCGCCGACATTCACATCGACGCCGCTGGCGTTCCAGAAACGGGTGTTTTCGGTGACGTAGGCATCGTTGGGGGCGTGGATGAACACTTCGATGTTCACCCCTTTGCCATCGGCATCCAGGGCGTAGGCGACCACTTGGCCGACCGGGATCTTGCGGTAGTAGACCGGCGAGCCGATATCCACCGAGCCCAAGTCGGGCGCGTGCAGGGTGAAGCGTTTGCCGGGTTCGCCGTAGGTGATCGGGGGTGGGTTTTCCAGGCCGGTGAAGTGCTTGGCGCGGGTGTTGGACTGGCCGATGTCGGCGCCGACGTAGTCGCCCGACAGCAGGGTGTCGATGCCGGACACGCCCCCGGCGCCAATGCGCGGGCGGACTACCCAGAATTGCGAATCTTCGCGGGTGAAACCTTCGGCCTGTTTGTCCAGTTTCACCGTGGCGTTGACGCTTTTCTGATCATCGCTCAGGGCTACTTCCGATACGTGGCCGATGACTACGCTGCGGTATTTGACTTCGGTCTTGTTGGCGGTGAGGCCGGCGCCGGTCTTGAAGGTGAGGGTGATGGTCGGGCCTTCCTGCATTGTGCGGTGGATCACCAGCGACAGGCCGACCAGCACCGCGACGATGGGCACGATCCACACCAGCGAGACGCTGAAGCGGCGGGTTTTCACCTCGGGCCGGGCGGGCTCGCGGGGGGCTTGATCAGTGGGTGACGACATCCGTGCGCTCCTTGGTGGCGGGTGGTTCCCAGATCAGGCGGGGGTCGAAGCTCATGGCCGAAAGCATGGTGAACACCACCACCAAGCCGAAGAATAGAATGCCCGGGCGTGGCTCGATGGTGCCCAGCGCTTGGAATTGCACGAGGGCGGCGACCAGTGCCACCACCAGCACGTCGAGCATCGACCAGTAGCCGATCAGCTCGACGAAGCGGTACAGCTTGGAGCGCTCCTTGCGCGCCCAGTCGCTGCCGCGCTGGACGGTGATCAGCAGCAGCGACAGGGCGACGAACTTGACCCCGGGCACGGCGATGCTGGCGATGAAGATGATCAGGGCGATGTCCCACGCGCCGTGCTCCCAGAACTCCAGCACGCCGCTCATGATGGTGCTGTCGGCGCCGTCGCCGAGCAGGGTGGTGTTCATCACTGGCAGCAGGTTGGCTGGCACGTAGAAGGCCAGGGCGGCGAGCATGTAGGCCCAGGTGCGCGCCAGTGAGTTGGTCTTGCGTCGGTGTAGAGGCGCGTCGCAGCGTGGGCAGCGGTGCGGCTCGTTGCTCATGTCGCAGGCCAGGCCGCAGCTGTGGCACAGGCACAGGTTGAGTTCGCTGGCGGTCGGCGGGCGGTTCATAGCAGGTCCCACAGGTCGCGCACATCGCGCCCGGCAATGCGGATCAGCAACAGGCTCAGCGCGGCCAGGGCGAACAGGCCGATGCCGGGCAGTACGTCGAGCATGCCGGCCAGCTTGAACACCGCGACCATGGCGCCGAGCAGGCACACTTCGAGCATGCTCCAGGGGCGTAGGGTTTCCAGCCAGCGCATGGCCAGCTTGAAGCCGGGGGCGCGGCGTTGGGCGAGGGCGAAGGTCAGCACCCAGGTCAGCAGCACCAGCTGGAAGGCCGGGGCGATGATGATGGCGATGGCGGCGACCATGGCCATGAAGGTGATCGGGCCTTGGCTCAAGGCCAGGACCGAATCCCACAGGGTTGCGCTGTTTTTCAGGCCCTGCATGCTGATGCTCATCACCGGGTAGAAGTTGGCGAACAGCCAGAGCATGGCGGCGGTGATGCTCAACGCCAGGCGCTGTTGCACCGTGAGGCCGTTGTAGCGCTGGAGCACGCCGGCGCAGCGGCTGCAGACGGTTTTCTGGTGCTTGGCGAGCGGGACCTTTTCGTAGACGCAGTCGCAGTGCTCGCAAATGATGAACTGGGCAGCATGGGCCATGTTCACGCTCGAAGGGGCCGCTTGGCAGGGACTCAGTGAATATAGGAGCGCTGGGATAAACGGCAACTTTTTCAGGGGCCGTTTATCGTTGATGGGGGGAGGGCGGGTTAGCTGTCGATTTCGGCGGGTTGCTTGGTGTGGGCCGGCCAGGGGTGGTGGGCTGAGGGTTTTGGGCTGGCTGTGCGGGCCTCTTCGCGGGCAAGTCGCAGCGGCGCACCGCCGCTCCCACAGGGTTCAGGGGTGGTTGTAAGGGTGGGGTCGAACCAGGTTGGCCAGGAGCTTTGGTGGCGGGTGGGGAGTTCGATGCAGGGGATCAGGCGGTCGGTGAGGACTGCGGTTTGCTGGACGGATTTGGCGGTGCGGTATTTGACGCTGTGCACGCACTCGCGGTCGCCGAACTCGCAGCGGTTGAGCGAGGTGCCACCGCAGGGGCCGTTGGCCAGCCCTTTTGGGCAGCTTTCCGGGCAGATGTAGAGGGTGTCTTCGAGGCGGCAACGCCCGCAGGTGTCGCAGCCGAGCAGGGGGCGTTTGATGCTGCGTTCCAGCTGGTGCAGCAGGCGCGCGCCTTGGGCTGTGCGCCAAACCGGGCGGGTGACGGCCCAGCCGAAGCTGCGGCTGAGCCAGTTGCTGCGGTCGAACAACAGTGAGTGCAAGCCAGACAGCACGTGGTAGCGGGCCTGCTCTGTGCGGCTGGCGCTGACGCGCGACTCGCCCAACCGCCAGTTGGCGCCGGGTGGGTTGAAGGTGACAGCGGGCAAGCCGGGCATTTGCCAGCTGGCAGCCCAGGCGGGTGCCCATTGCTCTAGGGTGTGGATTTCGCCTTGCTGGGTGTGTAGCGCCTGCTCCAGCGCTTGGAACTGGGCCAGGTCATGGATGCCGGAAAGGTGCACGCCCGCATAGCCCATCAACTTCAAGCCGATCACCTGCAGCGCCAGGCGCTCGATGCTGCGGGCCTGGGCGAAGGCCTTGGACACGTCCAGTTCGGCCGCGAGGATGTCGCGCATCGCTGGGCTGACCACCGCGCCTGCCACGTGTTCGAGCATCTTGGCGCGGCCGTGGGTCAGGGCCATCAGGCAGGCGATCAGCGGCTTGGGTGTGCGCTGGCGGCGCATCCAGCGCAGCGCTTCCTGGTGCTTGCGGTCGTCATAGCCCATTTGCAGGGTGAGAAAATCCGCTCCGGCGCTGAGTTTTTTCTCGGCTTTGAAGTATTGCGCGGCGCCTTCTTCCTCGTGGTACTTGAACGGGTTGAGTGCGGCGCCGAGCAGCCAGTCGGGGCGGGCTTGGCGGGTGATTTGTAGCGCCGCGACCGATTCGAGGTAGCGCACCGGGCGTTGGCCGGGCTGGTGGCCGGGGAGGCGGTCGCCGGTGAGGATCAGCAGCTGGTCGAGGCCGGCGTTGTCCATGCGTTTGAGCTGGGCGAGCAGGTCTTGGCGTTCGCGGTCCTTGCCGGAGAAGTGCAACAGGGCGGGAACGGGCGTGTCGAGGGAGGTGAAAGCGTCCAGGGGCGACATGTCCAGCGGGCTGCCGACCCGGTCGCCGATGGCCACGGTCAGCGGCCAGCCGCACAGCTGCTTGCGGGCCATGATCGCTTCGAGGGCGGCGAAGCGCTCGGCGCTGGGCTTGGGGACGAACTCCATGACGCAGACGAAGGTGTGTTCGTGCAGGGCGTCTTTCAGCTGGCTCATGGCGGGCTGGGTACCTGGCTGGGGTAGGCTGGCATTTTGCGCGATGTGCGGGGTGGGTACTTGTCTGGATGCGCAGCTTAGTGATTTGGTTGAGACATTGAGATTGTCGGGGGCCGCTTTGCAGCCCATCGCAGGCTCCGCCAGCTCCTACAAGGGCGCGCACTTTCCTGTAGGAGCTGGCGCAGCCTGCGATGGGCTGCGCAGCAGCCCCAATACCTCCGCCTCATGAATAAATCTCGTGATCATCTCAAATTATATGAGTTTGTCTCACGATGCCCGTGCCGCCAAACTTCCCTCATTGAATTTCCACTCTAAGGGACAAGGCACATGGCACTGGCACACAACCTGGGTTTTCCACGCATCGGCCGCGATCGTGAGCTGAAAAAAGCCCAGGAAGCTTTCTGGAAAGGCGAACTCGACGAAACCGGCCTGCGCGCCGTAGGCCGCGAGCTGCGTGCCGCCCACTGGCAGGCGCAGAAAGACGCTGGCATCGAGCTGCTGCCGGTCGGCGACTTCGCCTGGTACGACCAGGTCCTGACCCACTCGCTGACCTTCGGCGTGATCCCGGAGCGCTTTCGTGGCCATAACGGCGCCAAGCCGACCCTGCACACCCTGTTCAACATGGCCCGTGGCGCCGTGGCGACGGACCGCAGCGACAGCTGCTGCGGCGGCGCCCACGCCCAGGAGATGACCAAGTGGTTCGACACCAACTACCACTACCTGGTCCCGGAATTCACCGCCGAGCAACAGTTTGCCCTGAGCTGGGAGCAGTTGTTCGAGGAGGTCGCCGAAGCCAAAGCGTTGGGCCATGCGGTCAAGCCGGTGGTGATCGGTCCGCTGACTTACCTGTGGCTGGGCAAGACCAAGGGCGCTGAATTCGACAAGCTGGAATTGGTCGACCGCCTGCTGCCGCTGTACGACGAGATCTTCAACCGCCTGGCTGCGCAGGGCGTGGAGTGGGTACAGATCGATGAGCCGATCCTGGTGCTGGATCTGCCACAAAGCTGGAAAAACGCCTACGAGCGGGTCTACAACATCCTTCAGCGTGCGCCGCTGAAAAAGCTGGTCGCGACTTACTTCGGTGGCCTGGAAGACAACCTCGGCCTGGCGGCGAATCTGCCGGTCGATGGCCTGCACATCGACCTGGTGCGCGCCCCCGAGCAGTACCCGACCATCCTCGACCGCCTGCCGGCCTACAAGGTGCTGTCGCTGGGCGTGGTCAATGGCCGCAACGTCTGGCGCTGCGATCTGGAAAAAGCCCTCGACGTGCTGCGCCATGCCGCCGGGCGTTTGGGTGATCGGCTATGGGTCGCGCCGTCGTGCTCGCTGCTGCACAGCCCGGTAGACCTGGCCAGGGAAGACCAGCTCGATGCCGAGCTGAGAAGCTGGTTGGCCTTTGCCGTGCAGAAGTGCCAGGAAGTCGCTGTGCTGACCAAGGCCATCAACCAGCCAGGCGCCGCCGACGTGCACGCCGCACTGGAAGACAGCCGCGCCGTACAGGCCAGCCGCGCTGCCTCGCCGCGCATTCACAAACCCGCTGTGCAGGCCCGTCTGGCGGCGATCAAGCCCGCCGACAGCCAGCGTCTGTCGGCCTTTGAGCAGCGCATCGTCAAGCAGCGGGCGGGGCTGGACCTGCCGGCGTATCCGACCACTACCATTGGCTCGTTCCCACAGACTTCGGCGATCCGTCTGGCGCGTCAGTCGTTCAAGCAGGGCAAGTTGACCGAGGCCGAGTACGTCGAGGCCATGCACAGCGAGATCCGCCACGCGGTGCAAATCCAGGAGCAACTGGGGTTGGACGTGCTGGTACACGGCGAGGCCGAGCGCAACGACATGGTCGAGTACTTCGCCGAGCAGCTCGACGGCTATGTATTCACCCGCTTCGGCTGGGTGCAGAGCTACGGCTCGCGCTGCGTCAAGCCGGCGGTGATCTTCGGTGACCTGAGCCGCCCCAAAGCCATGACCGTAGAGTGGATCAAGTACGCCCAGGGCCTGACCTGCAAGGTCATGAAGGGCATGCTGACTGGCCCGGTCACCATGCTGATGTGGTCGTTCCCGCGTGAAGACGTCAGCCGCGAAGTGCAGGCCCGGCAGCTGGCGCTGGCGATTCGTGACGAGGTGGTGGACCTGGAAGCGGCGGGCATCAAGATCGTGCAGATCGACGAAGCAGCCTTCCGCGAAGGCCTGCCGCTGCGCAAGAGCGCTTGGGCCAATTACCTGGAGTGGGCCACCGAAGCCTTCCGCTTGTGCGCCTCGGGGGTGCGTGACGAAACCCAGATCCACACCCACATGTGCTACAGCGAGTTCAACGATGTGATCGAGTCGATCGCGGCGATGGACGCTGACGTAATCACCATCGAGACTTCGCGCTCGGACATGGAGCTGCTGGAGGCGTTCGAGAAGTTCGACTACCCGAACGAGATCGGCCCTGGCGTGTACGACATTCACTCGCCGCGGGTGCCGAGCCGTGAGGAGATGGTCAAGTTGCTGCGCAAGGCCGCGCAGCGCATTCCCGCTGAGCGTCTGTGGGTCAACCCCGACTGCGGCCTGAAGACCCGTGGCTGGCCTGAGACCGAGGCGGCGCTGGTGAACATGGTCGCCGCTGCCCGCGAGCTGCGTGGTGCGGCGGTGGCTTGAGCGGTTAGTTGAGCAAAACAACGGGACGCACTGCGTCCCGTTTTGCGTTGTGCGGGCTTAGATCGATTCTGAACTGGGGTTTGGTGGGGCTGCAACGCAGCCCCAACATCTCACTGACGAAAAATCACTCGCGCTCGATCGCCAACGCCACGCCTTGCCCGCCGCCAATGCACAAGGTCGCCAGCCCCTTCTTGGCATCGCGCTTGATCATCTCGTGCAACAGCGTCACCAGCACCCGGCACCCCGAGGCCCCAATCGGATGCCCCAGCGCAATCGCCCCGCCGTTGACGTTGACCCGCGCGGCATCCCACTCCAGCGATTTACCTACCGCCAGCGCCTGAGCGGCAAACGCCTCGTTGGCTTCGATCAAATCCAGATCGCCCAGCGTCCAACCTGCCTTGTCCAGGCAACGCTGGGTCGCCGATACCGGCCCGATGCCCATGATCGCCGGATCGACCCCGGCACTGGCATAACCGGCAATCTTCGCCAGCACCGGCAGGCCCAGCGCCTTGGCTTTGTCCGCACTCATCAGCAACACCGCCGCAGCGCCATCGTTGAGGCTGGAGGCATTGCCCGCGGTCACGCTGCCGTCCTTCTTGAATGCCGGGCGCAGTTTGGCCAGCGACTCGGCCGTGGTGTCAGCGCGCGGCTGTTCATCACGCTCGACCACTTTCGGCTCGCCCTTTTTCTGCGCCAGCACGATCGGGGTAATTTCATCTTTGAAGCGCCCAGCCTCGATGGCGGCAATCGCCTTGCGCTGGGATTCAGCGGCAAAGGCGTCCTGCTGCTCGCGGCTGATGTCGAACTTGTCCACCAGGTTCTCGGCCGTGATGCCCATGTGGTAATCGTTGAACGCATCCCACAGGCCATCGCTGATCATGCTGTCGATCAACTGCCCATGGCCCATGCGCTGGCCGCTGCGCGCCGATGGCATGACGTAGGGCGACAGGCTCATGTTTTCCTGGCCGCCCGCAATCACCACCTCGGCATCGCCACAGCGAATCGCCTGGGTGGCCAGGTGCAGTGCTTTGAGGCCCGAGCCGCAGACCTTGTTCAGGGTCAGCGCCGGTACTGCGAACGGCAGGCCGGCCTTGACCGCCGCCTGGCGTGCGGGGTTCTGCCCGGCGCCGGCGGTCAGCACTTGGCCGAGGATCACTTCATCGACCTGGGCTGGGTCCAGCCCGGTTTGCTCCAGCAGGCGCTTGATCACCGCAGCGCCCAGCTCGACCGCTGGCACGCTGGCCAGCGCCCCCTGGAAACTGCCAATGGCCGTACGGGTGGCGGCGACGATGACGACTTCATTCATTTTGTTGTTCTCCATGAAGGGTGGGGCGCCAGGACAGCGGCGCATTCCCACCAGCATCGGCGGGATTGGTTGATTTGTTAAGTTTGTTTTTCTTTGTGATTGATCTGAAATGCAAATGAATGGTCCCCGGGGGCAGCAGCCGTGGCAGCCAGCATCGCCAGGCATTCGCAGCTACGCTAGATGAGCTTGGCCGCGCCGCGTGTTTCACTCTCACTGGAGCTTATCGTCATGCGTACCCTGATCCTGCTCACGTTGCTGCTTGTCAGTGGCCTTTCCCTCGCCTCGCCGCAATGCACCACCGCCGAGAAAAGTACCTGGCAAGACCCAGAGAAATTCCAGACCCAGCTCAAGGAGCAGGGCTACAAGATCAACAAGTTCAAGGTCACCAAAGGCAACTGCTACGAGATCTATGGCTTCGACAAGGATGGCCGCAAGGTCGAGATCTATCATGACCCGGTCACTGGCAAGGCGGTGAAAACCGAGATCGAAGACTGATGCCAGCCGCCAGGGTGCGGCTGTGGGATCCGCTGTTGCGCGTTTGTCACCTGTCGTTTGCCGTGGTGTTCTTCACCAATTATTTCTTCAATGAAGAAGGCGACGATTGGCATCAGTGGCTGGGTTATTACGCGCTGAGCTGCCTGTTGCTGCGGCTGCTATGGGGTTTCGTTGGCCCGCGCAGTGCCCGTTGGGTGGACTTTTGGCCGACCCGTGCGCGCTTGGCGGCGCACGCTCGGGCGCTGCTCCGGGGCGAGCCGTATCACCGGTTGGGGCATTCGCCGATTGGCGCGTTGGTGATGCTGGCGATGCTTGGCTGCATCGCCGGGCTTGGGCTGACTGGGTGGTTGTCGCAGGAAGTCGACGCGCTATGGGGCGCGGATTGGCCGGTGGATGTGCACAGTGTGCTGGCCAATGCCTTGTTGGCGCTGGTGTGCGTGCATGTGTTGGCGGCGCTGGTCGAGAGTGTGCGGCTGGGTGAGAACTTGCCCTGGTCGATGATTACCGGGTGGCGGCGGGGGCCTGGAGATCGGTGAATGGGGCCGCGTTGCGGCCCAATCGCGGGGCAAGCCCGCTCCCACGCAGATAGTGTGCTGACAGGTTGCGTGGGAGCGGGCTTGCCCCGCGATTAAGGCGCACGCGGCCCTGTGCTACACCGCAGGACACTGATGGGGAACGCAGTGAATCCCGCCACCCCCAGCCGCAATCGCATCGATATCCAGCTGCACCACTTCGCGCCCTGGATACAGCTTTACCAGCAAGTCACGCGCCTTGCCGTCCGCATGCTTGTCGCCAAACTGCGGCGCAATCACCGCCCCGTTGATCACGAAGTAGTTGATATACCCCGCGGCAAAATCCGGATTGCCGCGGCTGAACGTGCTGCGCCTGGGCTCCAGCGGCGGCGACACGGTGTGAATTTCAAGCGGGCGGCCATCGGCATCGGTCGCGCCCTTGAGTATCTCCAGGTGCCGCTTGGTCACGGCGTGATCATACGAGTCCGGGTCGTTATCCAGATTGGCGATCACCACCCCAGGGCGGACGAAGCGCGCATAGAAATCCACATGCGCATCGGTGATGTCCTTGCCCTTGATCCCCGGCAGCCAGATGATCTTGCGCAAGCCCAAGCGCGTCTTGAGCTCTTCTTCGACCTGGGCCTTGCTCCAGCCAGGGTTGCGGTTGCCGTTGACCCAGCAGCTCTCGGTCATGATCCCGGTGCCATGGCCATCCACCTCGATCCCACCCCCTTCGCCAACCAGCTCGCTGCGCTGATACTGCGCGCCGGCCAGCTTGGCCACCCGCGCAGCCAGCTTGGCATCGTTGCGGTGGCGCTGCTTGCCACCCCAGCCGTTGAAGTTGAAATCGACGGCGGCCAGTGCGCCGTCATCGTCGACGACGAAGTTGGCGCCGATGTCGCGCATCCAGATGTCGTCCAGCTCGCAGGTGACGTAGGTGGTGTTGTGGCGACCACAATAGTCTTCAGCCAGGTCGCGCTCGGTCGGGCGGCAAAACACCGTCAGCGGCTGGAAGCGGGCAATGGCCTGGGCGATGCGTCCGAGGGCGGCTTGCACGTCAGTGGTGAAGTCTTCCCAGATGGCGTCCTGGGCGCCAAAGGCGAGGTACGCGCGCTGCTGCGCTTCGCCTTCGTCAGGCATGAACCAGCGCCCCAGCTCAGCGGCGCGGGCGCTGCCCAGTGGCAGCCCGAGGCCGGCGCCAAGGCCGGCGGCCAGGGACAGTTGCAGGAAGGTTCGACGGGTCGGCATGGGTCAGTCCTGTGCAGTCTTGAAGCGGGTCCAGACGCGCATGCGCGCACGCATGTCGGCCTGGGGGATGTCCTTGCCTGGGATCAACCGGGCGTAGGTCGCTGGGTCTAGGTAGATATCGGGGTTGTCGCGCATGCGTGCATCCACCGCCGGGCGCGCCTTGGCGCTGGCGGTCGGGTAGCCGGTGAAGTTGCTGATCGCGGCCATGTTTTCCGGGCGCATGACGAAGTTGATGAAACGATAGGCATACTCCGGGTGACGCGCATCGGCGGGGATGGCCATGGTGTCCATCCACACCGTGGTGCCTTCGCGCGGCACGCGGTACTGAAAGTCGATGGCTTTGCCGGCAGCCTCGGCGGTGCGCTGGGCCTGGATCACATCGCCGCTGTAGCCCAGCGACAGGCACAGGTTTTCGTTGACCAGTTCGGTCACCGGCTGCGACTGGAACTTGCGCACGTAGGGGCGGATGGCGCTGAGCAGTGCGCTGGCGGCGGCCAGGTCTTCGCGCTTGGCGCTGCGCGGCTCGCGGCCGAGGTAGTTGAGCACCACGGCCAGGGCTTCGTCGGGCGAGTCGATGATCGAGATACCGCAGTCGGCGAACTTGGCGGCCAACTCTGGCTTGAGCAGCAAATCGAGGCTATTGAGTGGTGCATCGGGCATGCGCTGGCGGATCTTGTCGGCATTGACTGTCAGGCCGATGGTGCCCCAGGTGTAGGGTACGGTCGCCTGGCGCGCCTTGGGGTATTGGTCGTGCAGCGTGCGCAGGCCGGGGTCGAGATCGTCCAGCGCGGGCAGTTGGCTGCGATCGAGTGGTTGCAGGCTGCCGGCGCGCATCAGCCGTTCGGCTACGGTGTCGCCGGGGAATACCAGGTCGTAGCCGCTGCGCCCGGACATCAGCTTGGCTTCGAGCACTTCGCTGCCGTCCATGACGTCGTAGATCACCTGGATACCCGTCTCGGCGGTAAAACGCTTGAGGGTGTCTTCGGCAAAATAGTCCGCCCAGTTGTACAGGCGCAGGGTCGGTTGTTCGGCCTGGGCCTGGCTGGCGCAAAGCGCCAGGCCCAGGGCGGCCAGCAGGTGGCAAGGGCGCAGGGGCATGGTCAGATCCTCCGGGTGGGGTGGCCGTCGAGCGTCATCAGGGGCGCGTACATCTCGGGGCGGCGGTCGCGGTAGATGCCCCAGCTCAAGCGCTCTTCGCGCATGCGCGCCAGGTCCAGGTCGTGCAGCCAGACGCCTGTGCTGTCGCGGTCGGCTTCGGCGAGCACGGCGCCCTTGTGGTCGCAGATGAACGACGAGCCGTAGAAGCGCATGGCCAGGCTGTCATCGCTGCGTGCCACTTCCCTGCCAACGCGGTTGGCGGCCACGACCGGCAGCAGGTTGGCGGCGGCGTGACCGCGCATGGCCATCTGCCAATGGTCGCGTGAGTCCAGTTCGGCGGCGCCGGGTTCCGAGCCGATGGCGGTGGGAAACAGCAACACTTCGGCGCCCATCAACGCCAGGCAGCGGGCTGTCTCGGGGAACCACTGGTCCCAGCAGATACCGATGCCCAGGCGGCCGAAGGCGGTGTCCCAGACCTTGAAGCCGGTGTCACCGGGGCTGAAGTATTCCTTCTCCTGGTAGCCGATGGCGTTGGGGATGTGGGTCTTGCGATAGACCCCGAGCAGGCGCCCGTCGGCATCGGCCACGCTCAGCGAGTTGAAGAAGGCGTTGCCGGCCCGTTCGTACCAGCTCAGCGGCAGTACCACGCCCAGCTCGCCGGCCAGGGCGGCGAAGCGCTTGAGCAGCGGGCTGTGCTGGTACGTCTCGGCCAGCGCCTGGTGGCTGTGGCATTGCTCGATGCAGAAGTACGGGGTGGCGAACAGCTCCTGCAACAGGATCACCTGGGCACCCTGGGCGGCCGCCTGGCGTACCAGTTGTTCGGCGCGCTCCAGGTTGGCCGGCAGATCCCAGCTGCAGGGCATTTGGGTGGTGGCGATGCGCAACTGGCTCATGGGCGTGCCTCGCGCAGGGGCCAGGCCGGCTGCTGCTGGGTGATGCAGTGGATACCGCCACCGCCGTGGGCAATGTTGTCGATGCGCACCGGGACGATCTCGCGCCCAGGGAAGGCCACGGCCAGCTGGCGCGCGGCGGCCTGGTCGGCGTCGATGCCGTAGGCGGGCATGATGATCGCGTCGTTGGCGATGTAGAAGTTGGTGTAGGAGGCGCAGAACACCTCGGCCTCAGGGTCGACGGCGGCGCTGGCTTCGTACAGGTCGAGCAGCTCGAATGGGCGGCCTTGGGCATCGCTCGCCAGCTCCAGGGCGCGGCGGTTTTCCCGGGCGACCTCGGCGTACACCGAGTTGTGCTCGTGGGTGGCGTCGACCAACAGCACGCCGGGGCGGGCGAAGGCGCACACGCCATCGACGTGGCCATCGGTCATGTCGCCGGTGACGTACTGCGGATCGCCCGGCAGCCAGATGGTCTTGCTAATGCCCAGCAGGCGGGCGAAGCAGTCTTCGAAATCGGCCTTGGTCAGCCCTGGATTGCGATTGCGTTTGAGCAGTACCGATTCGGTGGTGATCAGCGTGCCTTGGCCATCGACATGAATCGCACCGCCTTCGTTGCACAGCGGCGTGCTGAAACCCTCCAGGCCCAGGTGGTCGAGGATACGCCGGCCGAGGCTGCGATCCTGGCTGTGCGCCGACTTGTTGCCCCAGGCGTTGAAGCGCCAGCTCAGGCCTGCCAGGCCATGCTGCGGATGGCAGATAAAGCTCGGCCCGCTGTCGCGGCACCAGCTGTCGTCCACCGCCAGCTCCACCAGCTCGATGCCTGGGCCGCACAGGGCTCGGGCGCTGGCGATGGCGGAAGGATCGACCACCATCTTCACCGGCTCGAAGCGGGCGATGGCGCTGGCCACGCGGGCATAGTCGCGCTGCACATCGGCCAGGGTCACGCGCCAGCCGGCTTCCCACAGGCTTTGGTTGTGCGGCCAGATCATCCAGGTGGCGGCGTGGCGGGCCCATTCGGCAGGCATGCGCCAGCCGCTGTCGTTGGACAGGTGCATAGAGAACTCCGATCAGTTAAGAATTATTTATCAACGAAGCCCGCCGTCGCGGGTGTTGAGGTCAATGCTAGGGCTAGGAAGGTGCAGCGACAAACGATAGATTTAGCGCACATCTGATCAGTCAGGCTTATCGATATGCTCAAACACTGGCCCCCGCTCAATGCCCTGCGCGGTTTCGAGGCTGCTGCCCGGCTCGGCAGTTTTCACAAGGCTGCCGAGGCGCTGAACCTCACCCAATCGGCGATCAGCCAGCAGATTCGCAGCCTGGAAAGTTATCTGGAGCAGCCGCTGTTTCACCGCACTGGGCGCAGTGTCAGCCTGACCGATGCCGGCCACGATCTACTCAGCACAACGCAATCGATGCTGCAGCAATTGGCGGTGGGAATTCGGCGGCTCGATCAGTACCGCAAGCCCAACCAGTTGGTGGTCAACACCACCCCGGCGTTTGCCCGGCATTGGTTGCTGCCGCGTCTGGCAGACTTTCGTCAGCGTTGCCCGCAGGTCGACCTGTGGCTGTTCACCAGCTTCGATGTGCCAGACATGGCTACCCAGACCATCGACCTGGCCATCCGTGACGACCTCAGCGCCCAGGCCGAATGCAGCTTCAGCGTGCTGCATCAGGATCGACTGTACCCGGCGTGCCATCCGGGGTTGCCAGAAAGCGGCCGCACGACCTTGCACGGCGAGCGGGAGATGGACTGGAGCCACTGGCAGGTGGAGGGCGGCGAGGATGTCGGCCAGCAGGGGCGGGGGCTGAATTTTTCTGACCCGGGGTTGCTGCTCGAAGCGGCTTGCGAGGGGCTGGGGATTGCCCTGGTGAGCCAGCTGCTGGCGCAGCGGGCGGTGGCCGAGGGCCAGTTGCAGGCGCTGTCGCAGCAGCGTGTGCGGGGGCCTGCCTGGGCCTGCCTGGTGCATCGCGATAGCCAGGATGATCCGCTGGCGCGGCAGTTTATGGCGTGGTTGCGGGGTGGGCTGGCGGGCTGAGGGTGTCTGGGCTGGCCTCATCGCGGGGCAAGCCCGCTCCCACAGTTGCTGCGCCGCTGCGACATGTCCCGCGATGTGGCCGGCAGCCTTTTGCATCACTCAATCACCCCGTAATATGTGTCGGATAACCTGCGGGGGTAGTCTCACCCTCTGATCAACGGATCCGGCCCATGCGGCGCGGCTCCTCAGCATAAACCTGACGAGGTACAGACATTGGCCATCATTCATCCCAAGGTTCGCGGTTTCATCTGCACCACGACTCACCCCAAGGGCTGCGAGCTCAACGTCCGTGACCAGATCGAAGCCACCCGCAAGCTGGGCGTGCGCGAGGATGGTCCGAAGAAGGTCTTGGTGATCGGTGCTTCCAGCGGCTACGGCCTGGCAGCGCGCATCACCGCCGCATTCGGCTTCAAGGCCGACACCCTGGGCGTGTTCTTCGAAAAGCCGGGCACCGAAACCAAGCCAGGCACCGCCGGCTGGTACAACGCCGCCGCGTTCGACAATTTCGCCAAGGCCGAAGGCCTGTACAGCAAGTCGATCAATGGTGATGCCTTCTCCGACGAAGCCCGCGCCAAGGTCATCGAGCTGATCAAGAACGAAATGGGCGGCAAGGTCGACCTGGTCATCTACTCGCTGGCCTCGCCTGTGCGCAAGCTGCCACAGACCGGTGAGCTGGTGCGCTCGGCGCTCAAGCCAATCGGCGAGCCGTACAAGTCGACCGCGATCGACACCAACAAAGACACCATCATCGAAGCCAGCATCGAGCCTGCCACCGAGCAGGAAATCGCCGACACCGTGACCGTCATGGGTGGCCAGGACTGGCAGCTGTGGATCGACGCTCTGTCGCAGGCCGACGTGCTGACCGACGATGCGCGCACTGTCGCCTTCAGCTACATCGGCACTGAAATCACCTGGCCGATCTACTGGCACGGTGCGCTGGGCAAGGCCAAGCAAGACCTGGACGAAACCGCCAAGCGCCTGAACAAGCAGGTCGGTGGCGGCGCCAACGTGGCCGTGCTCAAGTCGGTAGTGACCCAGGCCAGCTCGGCCATCCCGGTGATGCCGCTGTACCTGTCGATGGTCTTCAAGATCATGAAAGAGAAAAACGTCCACGAAGGCACTCAGGATCAGCTCGATCGCATGTTCCGTGATCGCATGTACCGCGCCGATGGCCAGCCGGCCGAGCTGGACAGCGAAGGCCGCCTGCGCCTGGACGACTGGGAGCTGCGCGACGACGTTCAGGACGCTTGCAAGGCCCTGTGGCCGCAAGTGAGCACCGAGAATCTGTTCGAGCTGACCGACTATGCCGGTTACAAGAAGCAGTTCCTCAACCTGTTCGGTTTCGAGCGTCAGGATGTTGACTATGATCAAGACGTAGCCACCGACGTACGGTTTGACTGCGTCGAGCTGTAAGCAAGCCATTGACCGTGCACCTGTTTTCCACAGGTGTACGGTTCCCGCCTGGGCTTGTTAACATCTTGCAACACATTATCTGCTGGCCATTTGATATGGCCGCCATCTATACCGCAGTTATTGGCCGGGCAATTTCGCCGTGGCCTGGGAGGCGGTATGAGTGCACTGCAAAAACTACAAGAACGCATAAGGCGAAAAGGTCTCAAGCGCACCTTCAAGACGCTGTTCGAACGTTATGTGTTTTTCCACTGGGAACTGCTGTGGATGGAACGCGATTTGATCAGCCCCGTCCCCCCTTGCAAGCTTAAAGAGCACCCGCCTGTCACCTTGGTGGAAATCACCACCGACAATGCCGATGCCTTCGCTCGCCACTTTGGCGACCGTGTTGAAACCATGCGCGAACTGGCGGCTGCCGGGCATACCGGGCACATGTACCTGGACGAGCAGGGCGATGCCGTGGCGTTCATCTGGGCCAGCGTGGTCGACTATCACGACAAGCACTATTACGGCTGCACCTTCCCGGTCAAACCGGGGGAATTCTTCGAGTTCGGCGGTGAAATGATCCGCCGCTACTTTGGCAGTGAGCTATCGGTGACCGCCCAGGTCGCACTGTGGAACACCATGCGCGAGAAGGGCTGCCACAAGGTGGTGGATGTGGTCGAGACGCACAACGTACCGGCGATGAAACTGCACCTGCGCATGGGTTACCACGAGCAGGGTCGGGTGATGCATGTGTATGGCCTGTTCGGCCGCTTCAAATTGTTTCGCGAGAGCCGCTATCACGGTTCGCGCCTGGAAGTGCTGCGCAAGCCAGGCGTGGCTCGCGCCTTGTCGACGACCTGAGGGGATGGCTTGGCGCTGATTTTTTGCTAGCGTTGGCGGACAACAATTCGTGTGTCCGCCCTTTCTGTAGGCGCGACGCCGCAGGGAGCGCGCCATGAGCAGCCTCACTCAACCCGCCAGTGCCTTTCGCCAGCCAGCCGCCGATGGTTACAGCCTCGGCGGTTTCCAGTGGCGTCATGCCCAACCCGATCCCCAGCGTCCGCTGGTGATCATCAATGCCGCAACCTCGGTGCGCTGTCGTTACTACTCGCGTTTTGCCGACTACCTGTTTGCCCAGGGCTTCGATGTGCTGACCTACGATTACCGTGGTATCGGCGAGTCGCGGCCGGCGTCGTTGCGCGGGTTCAGTGCTTCTTGGTGCGACTGGGGGCGGTTGGATTTCGAAGCCATGTTGCAGCGCGCAGCCGAGCAGTTCGCAGGGCAGCCCGTGGATGTGGTGGGGCATAGCTTTGGCGGCTGGGCGGTTGGCCTGGCGCCGTCTGCCGAGCGGGTGCGGCGGGTGGTGATGGTCGGCGCGCAGTTTGCCTACTGGCGCGACTATGCGGCGCAGCAGCGCTGGCAGTTGTTTGGCAAGTGGCATGTGCTGATGCCCTTGTTGACGCGGGTCTATGGCTATTTCCCGGGCAAGCGCCTGGGCTGGCTGGAGGATACCCCGGCAGGGGTGGTGGAGGACTGGAGCACGCGCACGCCGCGCTTTGAGCACAGGCCCAGTGGACGCTCGCTGGATAGCTTGCCGTTTGCCCAAGTGCGGGCAGCGACATTGGCAATCAGCCTGACCGATGATCCGTTTGGTACGGTGGCGGCGACTGAGCGTCTGCTGGGGTACCTGACCCACGCCGAGCGGCTGCATCTGCGGGTGGCGCCTGGGGATATCTCAGTGGATGAGATCGGCCATTTTGCGTTTTTTCACGATCGTTTTCGCGAGGCGCTGTGGCCGATTGCCCTGAGGTGGTTAGGGCAGGGGGAGCTGGGGGCTGAGGTGCCGGGGCAGATCATCAGCTGATGGAGGCAGGTCTGGCCTCTTCGCGGGCAAGTCGCAGCGGCGCACCGCCGCTCCTCCAGAGCACTGTTGGAGCGGGATTTACCGCGAAGCGAATCAGGCCAGACGCTTGAGCGGCTGCTCAGCGAACTTGACCCCGGCCAGACCATAGGCGATCAGCGCGCGGATATTGCCGTGGTCGCTGCCATCAGGCGTGGCCACTACGCTGCGGTAGTGCTCACCAAACGCCAGCAGCGCCTCTTGGTCGCTCAGGCCTTCGAGCAATGCCAGGCCCAGGGTCTTGCAGGAGCCTTCGTTTTGCCCGGCAGCGTTCTCCACGCCGCCATTGCTGAACGCTTGAGGCTGGTAGCTGTAGTGCTCGGCAATGAACGCCAGGGTATCGGCAAAAACGTGTTCGCCGCTGGCAAGGCTGGCGCGCAGGGTGTTCAGATCAGTCACGAGGTTTTCCTTGTTCGAACGCCGCTTGCTGCTCGGCGCTGGCTTCTTTCTGGTATTGGGCTTTCCACTGGGCATAGGGCATGCCGTACACCGCTTCGCGGGCGTCATCCATGCTCAGCTCGATCTGCTGCTCGTCGGCTGCGGCCTTGTACCACTTGGACAGGCAGTTACGGCAGAAACCGGAGAGGTTCATCAGGTCGATGTTCTGCACGTCGGTACGTTTTTGCAGGTGTTCGACCAGGCGCCGGAACGCGGCGGCTTCGAGTTCGAGTTGTTGTTGCGCGGTCATGGGAGCTTCCCTCAGGTCATGCGGTTCTTCAGATGGCGGCCACCATTGATGACCACCTGGCTGCCAGTGCTGTACTGGCTGTCGAGCAGGTATTTAACCGCCTCGATCAGCGGCCCGGCGCCGGGTTCGAACTCCAGCAGGGCTTTTTTCAAGGTTTGCTGGCGGTAGGCTTCGTCGCCACCTTCCTTGAGGATCAGCAAGCCCGGCAGGATACCGTTGACGCGCACCTTGGGCGCATATTTCTCGGCAAACGACAGCACCATGTTCTGCAGCGCGGCCTTGGTCGCGGCGTAGCCGATGTGGCTCTTGCTGCCGCGTGACGAGGTTTCGTCGCAGATGTGAATGATATCGGCCTTGTCGACCTTGGCCAGCAGTTCACCCAGGGCCAGGTTGAGGTGGTAGGGCGCCTCGACATGCAGGCGGAACATCATGTCGAGGTTATCCAGGCCGTCATCGAGCCACACCGAGGCGTTGTGGATGATCGCCCGCAGCCCGTCGTAGTGGGTATGCAGGTGCTCGATCAGCGCCTGGCGGTCGGCCTGCTGGCAGAGGTCGGCGCGGAACTGGACGATGTTCGGGTGCGCCGACTGCGCAAGAATGCTGCGACTGGCACTGACCACCGTATGGCCGGCCTGTGCCAGTTCAAGCGCCAGGGCCAGCCCTACGCGTTGGCTGGCTCCGGTTACGAGGATAGGGCTATTCATGTTCGGGGCAGTCTACTTGTCTGTGCGTGCAGTGATGCACCAGCATACCCGAACTGTCTGCCTCTTGCGTGGCGTGCCTCAGCGGCTGCGCAGCCCTCGTGCCGGTTGACTGGCGTTGGCCGGCGTCGGGTGCAGCCAGGGGGCCAGCAGACGGGTCGACAACGGGATGAACAGGTAGACCATCACCGGCGTCAGGGCCAGGGTGCTGAGCAGCACTCTGGGCACCAGGTCGAGTGGCGCCAGCCAGTGGCCGAAGACCACGTTGAACAGCAGCGAGACCGGAAAGAACGCCAGCCAGATGGCGACCGCTTGCTTCCAGCGCGGCGGTTTTTGCACCATATTAGTGCCAAACCAGTCATCAATGCCGCTGACGCGCGTCTCTTTGGGGCGTTCGAACAAGCCATCACCGCGTTGCAGCCAGGCGCGCCGCGACGCGGAATGCTCCCAGCTGTGCAGGGTCTGCTCGTTGGTGAAACGGAAGATAATCTGGAATTCATCGCCCTCGGCGGGCGGTGCGAGAATGCCCGAGCCCAGGTAGCCGGGGAAGTCGGTGGCCAGCTGCTCGCCTTCATGCAGCCAGGTCAGTAGGTCCTGGTAGCGGCCATGGGCGGCGCGGCGCGACACCATCAAGGTGACGGGTGGGGTAGACATCGTGTATCTCCTGGCGACGGGGCTGGCGGGTAGCTGGCCCCTTGGCTTCGTCGCCCGGGGTGGTGGGCGACGCAAGCAGGCTTGCAAGAATCGGGCGCGATTATCGCGGATATTTCATGACCCGTCAGTTTCAGGCGGCGAACGGGATACACTGAACACTGTGTGCAAGCGGGCGTAAAATGCCTTTCAATTACCTGAGACAGGGCATCTGGGCGCATGAACAAGCAGCTATCGGCCTCAACCAGCGCAGCTGATCTGGACTACCAGCAGCTGTATCCGATCCGCGAGGTGGCGAAGTTGACTGGCGTTAACCCTGTGACCCTGCGCGCGTGGGAGCGCCGTTACGGATTGATCCAGCCGACTCGCACCGACAGCGGCCATCGCCTGTATTCCCAAGCGGACATCGACGATATCCGCAGCATCCTAGGTTGGCTGGAACGCGGTGTGGCAGTGAGCAAGGTCGGCAGCATCCTGGCCCGCGGTCAGGCGTTGGCGCAGGACGGCTGGGCTGCTAGCAACGCCGATGAACGCGTGCGCTGGCGCACCCAAGTGCGTGAAGCTGTGCAGCGCTTTGACGGCGCCAGCCTCGATCGGCTGTTTGACCAGGTATTTGCCAGCAATGCCCTGGATCCGGTGTTCGATGAGGTGTTCATGCCGGTCTGGCACAGCCTGCGTGCAGGTCACGCAAGTTTTGGACAAATGAGCGAGTGGGCGTTTCTCGACCAGTTTCTGCGGGGGCGGGTGCTGATGCGCCTGCAACTGGCACGTGGCCCGCGTAATCGGCGCATAGTGCTGGCGCCGCTGAGCAGCGGAGCGCTGGAGCTTGAGCTGCTGGTCGCAGGCTTGCTGCTGAGCAGTGATGAAGTGAGCGTGGTGGTGCTGGCGCCAGGGCAGCCACTGGATGAGCTGACGCTGGTTTGCGAGCGCTTGAGCCCGGATGCATTGGTGCTGTTTTCTAACCAACAGCCTACCGCTGAGTTGGGCAAGCAACTGGCGCGATGGGTGTTGGGCCTTGGCTGTCCGCTATTGCTGGCTGGAGAAGCGGCAGAAATGGCCCAGGATCATCTGGCCGGCAGCCCAGTGGCTTGCCTGGGCGCCGATGGCAGCCTGATGCGCAAGCGCCTACGCCAGTACCTGGCAGGTCAGCTCGATACCTGAGTATGCAGCTCGGGGTGGGCCAGGCGGTGGGCTTGGAGGATGTACTCCCGCAGGCGCTCGATCTCGTGCGCTGGGCTGCGGCTGAGGTCGTAGGCGGCCAGGTCACGGCCAATGCGTCGGCGCAGTACGCCATGCAGGCCGATCGCCGGGATGCCTTCGGGGGCAAAACGCAGGTCGAAACGTGATGGCGCTTGGGCCACGCCGCGGATTTCCACCAGTGCGCCCTTGAACGAGATGTCCCTGACCCACAAGCCGCTGTGTTCGCCGTGCTCGCCCAGCAGCGCCGAAGGTTGTTCCATCGACAGCCGCCAAGGGCGCAGCATCGGGCCATCTTCGTAGATTTCCGGCGAACCTACCTGCAAATGCAGAGCGTGGAATTCGTCCTCGACCAATTGCAGCGGGAAGCTGATCTGCTGGTTGTTGAACTGCGCCTGCAGGGTGACCTGTTCATTGGCCACCAGGCGGGTCAGCAACTGCTGGATCTGCCGGTCGCCATTGACCAGTAGGCTCGACATGGAGTCGGCCAGGTTCAACTGCGGCGAATGCTGCATATCCTGGATGAAATCCATTTCGTCCTGGGTCAGGAGGGCGTTTGCGTGCATGATCGAGCTCGAGAGTGGCGATTTCTTCAACGTGATTGACCGCGTCCGAGGCGCTTGGTTCAAGCGTGCAGTTGAGATTCCAGTTCAGCCAGGCGGGCGCGCACTATATCCAGCTCACGTTGCAGCTCGACCTGACGGCTGACGTCCTTCTGGATACCAATGAAATAGGTACGGTTTTCAGCGGCGTTGTGCACCGGGGTGATCGACAGTTCGTTCCAGAACGCGCTGCCATCCTTGCGGTAGTTGCGCAGCACTTCACGGCACGGCTGGCCTTCTTTCAAAGCTTTGCGAATGCGCGAGCGGGCAAGCTGATCGCGATCGTCGCCCTGCAAGAAGCGGCAGTCCTGGTAGAGAATCTCATCGCGTTCGAAGCCTGTGAGGCGTTCGAATGCCGCGTTCACGTAGATCAGGATGGTGTCTTCATCGCCTTCTTGTTCAGCGACGACGATCCCGTCGTTGGAGGCATCGATCATGGATTGCAGCAGTTGCGCGTTGATCATCTTCGGACCATTGGCAGAGGAGGGGACTTTCGGCTTAGGCGGCCTTTTGCTATCGCCGGATGCTAGTATTCTACGTTTTCACTCAGTTTCGGAATCCTCTTTCAGATGAAAGTCGCCATTATTTCCGGGTCGGTGTATGGCACCGCCGAAGAAGTTGCTCGTCATGCCCAAGCGTTGCTCAAGGCGGCAGGCCATGAAGCCTGGCACGCGGCGCGGGCTACCCTGCAGGATATTCAAGGGTTTGCCCCGGAGGCGTTTTTGGCCGTCACCTCGACCACCGGCATGGGCGAGCTGCCGGATAACCTGATGCCGCTGTACAGCACCCTCCGCGACACCCTGCCGGCAGCCTGGCGCGGCTTGCCAGGTGCGGTGATCGGCCTGGGTGATTCGAGCTATGGCGACACCTATTGCGGCGGTGGCGAGCAGATGCGCGAGCTGTTTGCTGAATTGGGCGTGCGTGAAGTGCTGCCGATGTTGCGTTTGGATGCCAGCGAAACCGTGACGCCGGAAACCGATGCCGAGCCGTGGTTGGCGGAGTTTGCCGCTGCCCTCAAGGGCTGAGTCTGGTGCTGGCCTCAAGCCTGCTCGCGCAACAGTTTCAACCAGGCCTGCGCCGCCCGTGACAGGTACGCCCCGCGCCGCCAGATAAAAGCGATATCCCAACGCAAATAGTCCGGCGCCAACAGCGGCAGGCGCACCACCCCAGGGCGTTCCAACGCCCGTGCTACCACCCGGGGCAGCAACACCACCCCCTGGCCAGCGGCAACCAGCGCGGCAAGAAAGTCCGCCTGGCCGCTGCGCCCGCCTTCTTTAGGGGTGAACCCCACCTGCTGGCAGGCGCTCAGCAAGCGGTCATTGAGCACGAAACTGCGCTGATACAGCAAAAACGGCGTATCGGCCAGCTGGCGCAACTCGACCTGAGCCAGCCCGGCAAGTGGATGATCCGCCGGCAGCAAGGCATCCAGCGGTTCATTGCAGAACGGCTGATACTCAAAGTCGCCATCGCTCGGCGTCAGGCTACCGCCCAGCTCCAGCTCGCCGCTTTTGACCGCCTGCTCCACCGTGCGGCTGCCGCCTTCAAGCAGTTGAATGGCGATGTTTGGATGCCGGTGCCGGTATTCGGCGAACAGTCCGGCGAACAGCGCATCGCTGCCCAGCAGTGGCAAGCCCAGGCGCAGTTCGCCACGGGCCATCTGGCTCAGGTCATCCAACTCGCTTTGCAGCTCCTGACGCTGGCGCAGCAGCGCCTCGCCGCGCTCCAGGACAATCCGCCCAGCCGCTGTCAGGTGCAATTGCGAGCCCTGCCGCTCAAGCAGCGGCTGGCCCACATCTTGCTCCAGCTGGGCGACCTGCTTGCTCACGGCGGACTGGCTGATATGCAAGGTCAGCGCAGCCTGGGTGAAGCCACCTCGGTGCACCACTTCAATGAAGCTGCGTAGTTGTTTGAATTCCATGCTCTGAATTCCATTTTGGAATGGGCTTAAGTCTAACAATTCGCTTCTGGCCTAGGCAGGCAAATTTTACAATGGGCACCTGCTCGAGGAACCCCGCCCCATGAACGCCCTGTTGTTGAAGAAATTCGGCCGCCTGCTGATTGAGCTGGCGGTGCTGCTCGTTTTGTTTCTGCTCGGCGGCCAGCTCGCCGTGTGGTTCGGCTGGCCCATCCCCGGAGGGGTGATGGGGCTGGCGCTGCTGCTGGTGTTGTTTGCCAGCGGTATTCTCAAGCCGGCCATGCTGCAACTGGGCGCCGGCTGGCTGATGGCCGAGATGCTGCTGTTCTTCATCCCTGCACTGATGAGCCTGCTCGACTACGGCAGCCTGCTGCGCGACGAGGGTTGGCGCATTCTGCTGGTGATCGCCGTGAGTACCCTGCTGGTGATGGTGGTCACGGCGGTGACGGTCGAGCTGGTCTGCCGCTGGAGCCTGCGCCATGAGTCTTGAACCCATGCCGCTGTTCTGGCTCGCGTTGACCTTGCTGGCTTATCTGGGCAGCCGCTGGCTGTACCGGCGCAGCAGGCGCTATCTGCTGTCGCCGTTGATCCTGGTACCGGCTTTGTTGTTGGCGGTGGCGCTGCCGTTGCATACCGCCTATGCCGAGTATGCCCGCAATACCCACTGGCTGATGGGCGTGCTGGGCCCGGTGACGGTGGCCTTCGCCGTCCCCATCTGGCAGCAGAAAGCATTGCTGGCGCGGCACTGGCCGGCGTTGTTGGTGGGGATGTTGGCCGGTAGTGCCGCATCGATCGCCAGCTCCTGGGGCCTGGCCCATTGGTTGGCGCTGGATGATTCGGTCAGCCTGTCGTTGCTGCCGCGCTCTATCACCACGCCATTCGCCATGCCCTTGGCACGTGACTTGGGTGGGGTGCCGGAACTGACTGCGGTGTTCGTGATGTTCACCGGCGTGCTCGGCGCCATGTTCGGCGGCATCCTGTTGCGCTACCTGCCGCTGCGTACGCCCCTGGCGCGTGGTGCGTTGTTCGGGGTCGGTGCGCATGGCGCCGGGGTCAGCCGGGCGCAGGAAGTGGGCCGCGAAGAAGGTTCTGTGGCCGGCTTGGTCATGGTCTTGACCGGGCTGCTCAACCTGTTTGCCGCGCCCTTGCTGGCGATGCTGCTCTGACCGTTCATACACCTGACCTGTTAGGTCATCAAGCTGGCTGCCAAGGTAAGTTCCGCCACTGCTCGCGCTGACTAGACTGTGCCTCGACGCGACATAGAGAGCACATGTAAGTGCCGAGGTGACATGCAATGACCGCAGCCTTGCCGTATTCCTTCACCCCCTACCTCCCGGGACCACTGTGATGCCTTTGGCCGAAATTCCATTGTGCGTCTGGCGAACCCGGGGTCAGAGTTTCTCATTCCGGGGCCAGAGCATCCGCTACTGGACAGCAGGGCAAGGAGAGCCACTGCTACTACTCCACGGTTTCCCCACCGCCAGTTGGGACTGGCACTACTTGTGGGCGCCCCTTGCGCAGCGTTTTCGCGTTATCGCCTGTGACATGATCGGCTTCGGCGATTCCGCCAAGCCCCTGGGGCACAGCTACAGCCTGATGGAGCAGGCTGATCTGCAATTGGCGTTGCTGGCTCATTTGAAGATCGATCAGCCCGCGCATCTGTTGGCCCACGACTACGGTGGCAGCGTGGCCCAGGAGCTGCTCGCGCGCCATCACGAAGGGCGGGCCGAGATCGCCAGCTGCGTGTTCCTCAACAGCGCCTTGTTCCCCGAACGCTGCCCGTTGCTGCTGGTGCAGAAGCTGTTGCTCAGCCCCCTGGGCTGGTTGGTGGGGCGCTCGTTTGGCCGCGACGATCTGGTGCGCAATGTCACCCAGGTGTATGGCCCTTGCACCCACCCCAGCGAGAGCGCACTGGATGATAGTTGGAGCTTGATTGTTTCCAACCGAGGCACGCGGATCCTGCACAAGTTGATGAGTTTCGTCCCGGAGCGGCGCTTTTACCGCGAGCGCTGGGTGGGGGCGCTGCAACATGACGGGGTGCCGTTGCGCTTTATCAACGGTGCCGTTGATCCGCTGTCTGGTGCGCACATGGTCGAGGCTTATCGCCAGCAGGTGCCCGACCCGGACACCGTACTGCTGCAGGGCATCGGCCACTACCCGCATATCGAAGCACCGGTACAGGTGCTGCGCCACTACCTGGCCTTTCGTGAGCAGCCGATGAGCTATCTGCCGCAAAAGGTCGCCTGGTCGTAGCGCCAGAGTGCAGGCCGGTGGCAACCATCGGCCTGTCTTATCGCCCATCATTCAGCCCCAGTGCGCTTGATTGTTCCGGGCACTTGGCTGGCCGACACTGCCTTTAATCCAATCACCCTGTGGAGCCATGAGCATGAGCGAGCCCGTACGTCTGCAAGATCGAGTGGTGATCGTCACCGGCGCCGGTGGTGGTCTGGGCCGGGCTCATGCCCTGCTGTTCGCCGCGCATGGCGCCAAGGTGGTGGTCAACGACCTGGGCGGCAGCACCCATGGCGAAGGCGCCAGTGCCTCGGCGGCGGATCGGGTGGTCGAGGAGATTCGCGCCACCGGTGGCACCGCGGTGGCCAACCACGATTCGGTCACTGATGGCGGGCGCATCGTCGAGCAGGCTTTGGACAGCTTTGGCCGGGTCGATGTGCTGGTGAACAACGCCGGCATCCTGCGCGACAAGACCTTTCACAAGATGGAAGACGTCGATTGGGACCAGGTCTATCGGATTCATGTCGAAGGCGCCTACAAGGTCACTCACGCCGCCTGGCCGCATCTGCGCGAGCAAAACTGGGGGCGAGTGATATTTACCGCTTCGACCTCGGGCATCTATGGCAATTTTGGCCAAGCTAACTACGGCATGGCCAAGCTCGGTCTGTATGGCCTGACCCGAACCTTGGCCATTGAAGGGCGCAAGCACGGCATCCTGGTCAATGCCATCGCCCCTACCGGTGGTACCCGGATGACCGAAGGGCTGATTCCCCAGCAGGTGTTCGAGCGCTTGAAGCCCGAACTGATCAGCCCGCTGGTGGTGTACCTGGGCAGCGAGCACTGCCAGGACAGTGGCCAACTGTACGAAGTAGGTGGCGGCTGGATAGGCAAGCTGCGTTGGGAGCGCAGTGTAGGCGTAGGGTTTGATCCACGTGAAGGCTTCACCCCGGAACAGGTGGCCGATCATTGGGCGCAGATTGGTGATTTCGAAGGCGCGCTGCATCCCGAAGACAGCTTGCAGGCGTTGCAGCAGATGATGGCCAATCTGCAAAAGTATCCGCTGAGTTGAACAGCAGATTCTTGCAGGCATAAAAAAGGCCGCTGCAAGCGCAGCGGCCAATCGAGACGTTAGATCAAGGAGCTTCAAAATCAACGTCGGTGAACCTGGGGTGGCGCGAAAGGCGGGGGGGAGTGCCCTTCGCGCTAACCAGTGAGATAAGAATAAGCGCTTGATCCTGTGGGAAAAATAGTCGCTTCTGACATTCTCTATTACATCGTGGGTGATAATCGCGCGGCTCTGTCCCCTCTGCGCCTGTTGTGACAACTATCGCAGGCGCGTATCGCCCAACAGCTTCTTTGTGGATGCTGGAAAGGCTTCCCTTTTCTGTCTCTTTGAATGCCCAACGCAGACTGGAACTCCACACATGTTTCGGAGTTCGCCATGCTTTCCGAGTCTTTGTTTCCCAACCTGTCGTTCCTCAAAAAAGCTACTTCTCCTAGCTCATACGAAGAAATGCTGGCGCAAGTGGCGTTGCTTGCTGTCGCCATTCAGGGGCAGCTTGCAGATGCACCGCGTTATGCCGCAGAGCCGCAGGCTGAATCTACGGAGCCCGCGCTGCTTACGGTTGAGCAATTCGACGAGCGTTGGGGGGACTGGCGAGACGCCAAGGACCAGTGGTGGAAGGAGCAAGCACATTCATCCTCCGGCCGTCTGCGTAACCAGTTGAGGGACTTGTTCGAACTGGAAGTGGCGATACTGGCAATAACTGAGCCGTCGATCCGGGAGCGGATGGAAGCGCTGTTGGCGCCGCAGGCGGATACCGAACTTGGCCAGGTCATTGCCATGGTAGGCGAGATCAAGGTGCGTTTGCCGGGTTGCTTCGTTTATACCGCTGATTTCGACGTTGCCAGTCACGGTGGTGAAGATTTCCTCGTGTATGGTCTGGGGTGGGGCGCCTGGTTCAGCGCTGAGCCGGTAACACTCGCGGCTCGGGTGCAGCAAGCCCTGCTGGCGGGGGAGCCATGGACGCTGACGATCCCTGCTGCGCTACGCACTGCTGTACGGGAGGGCGCCGCGCTGGAGTTGAGCTTCGAAGAGGTTGACTACTCGGTATCGCGCAGAATGCTCGAAGACCTGCAGGACTTGCAGATTCAGCTACTGGGCGAGGTATCCCGGCACCCCTCCAACTATCAGCTGTCGCTCAGCAGTCTCAACGCCGCGATACGTCTGGATAGCTGGGTTAGCCAGGTACAGGACCGCGTGGCCAGCTTTCTCAAAGCCTACCGACTCAGCACCCAGGTGCAGTGGGTGACTGAGCTTGAAGGTGACGAGCTGGCTCACTATGCGGCGCTGGAGCAAGCCAAAATCGATGCACAGACAACGTTCGACGACCATTTGGGCAGTCTTGCGGACTATCGGACGTTTGCCGCAGCGCGGATCAGGGCATGGCTGGAGGCAAATGCCGACGGCTTGCGGATCGCCCCGGAAAAAACCCAACTGACGATTCATCGACTCTTCAGAAACGCTGCAGGACAGCGTAAATCCACCGTGCTGGACTGGGTTATCAGTGGCGGCTACGTCGGCTATGACCTGTTCGTCGAGCCTTCGGCCCCGGATCTGGAAGGGGTTTTGACCCATGCTGTGCTGCAGAGAATGATCAATCAACTCAATCTGCGCGAGAGCTACTACCGCGAAGTCAGCGCGGCTTATCAGGACTCACAAACCCAGGCGCTGCTCGGTAAGGTTATCCGCGCCGACATGCTGTTTGCCGCATCGGCGGCGCTGCACGCCGAGGTGTTGCCTGCGCCGACCCATGCCAAACTCATCGCTCTGCTTGGGGATGATCAGCCGACTGATGAGCTGCAGGTGCACCGCCTGCAACTGCGCGGACAATTTTTAGATGGCGTGGTTGCCTTTGCCGCTGACGAGTCCTTCATTCTCTATGCACCGGGCTCGCCAGGCGGTCACTTCCAGCGCTTCGCCAATGAGCGGGAACTGATCGAGGCGGTCTTCGAGATGCTCAATAACCCAGTTGGCATTGCCTACCTGCTGGAGCGTATCCCAGTGCAGCACCGGCAACCGGTTCAAGAGTTCGTTCATCGGGTAGAACCCATCACCTGGCGCCCGGATATCATCCGCCTGCGGCCATTCGAGGAGAATTTGCACCAGGTGCTGCTTGAGGGTCGGCTCTCAGTCCATCACAGCAATCGGCTTCAGGCCACACCTCAATGGTATCTGGAGGCGAGCCAGGAAGACCGGCGGCACTTGGACTTTCTGGACAATCAACTGGCTTCCCTGGAGGAGGATTACATCGCCAGTAATGGCATGCAGACGCTGTTGGATTTTGCCCATGATCAAGCCTCTGAGCGGATCAATGGGTATCCCGGCAACACTGGATTCTGGATTGACGCCGACACGGTGAGGGTCGAGTCATCTGAGGGCGCGCTGAGCTTCACCCAATGGATGGCGTGGGGGTATCCGACAGGCTTCAATTTCGCCGAATTCTCCACCCTGAGTTCGACCCGGGGTCAAGACCTCTCACACCTCAACCTGTCCATACTGGCCAGTGCCATCCGTGGCTTCAGCGGCCAGGTACGGGAGCAATACAGCACACGTCTCGAAGACCGCTACCTGGCCGATGACCGCCCCCAACGCGAGCGTCAGCTCAGGTTGCATGGGTTGGTGATGAACGTGAAGCTGCGCCGCGATTTCTTGGCGGCAAGTCTACAGGGCTATCTTGATGAAACCGACGCAGGCTGGTTGAAAGGACTCGCTCGCACGCCAGTTGGCGCAGACATTCTGGATAACGCCCGGCTCGGCAGGTTGGCTTTCCACCGTGGTGATTATCGCTTGGTCAATGGCTGCTATCTGTTAGAAAACGCGGCAGGTGAACGATTCGTTTACCTCACTGACCCGGCCAACGGCCAGACTGTACGCACATTCAGAGACATTGCCTCAAGCTGGTACAGGGAAAATCTCGGCCCGTACTTCACCAGCCGGGTTATTCACTCCGACAAGGCAGCCATGCGGGCACTGGATAGCGATCGCTGGGCAAACGGTGAACACGTGGTGCTCGATACGCTACCCCATCTGGTCGACTGGATCGATAGCTGGGAAAAGGATCACCAAAGGCGTGCCGAGCATCTGCTTGCCGATGCGCGGTCACAGACCACTAGCGTCGCGAACCGGGTTTTTGAAACGGTCGACCTGATCGGCAGCAAAGTGGCGAGTGCATTGTCTCTCGGTTTTCCGCCAATCGCTGCGGTTATAAGCCTGATTCAGGCAGTCAGGGACTTCTCCAAGGGTTACACCAGCTGGTGGGATGGGGAAAAACTGACCGGTGCGTTTTTCTTCCTGCTAGGGGTTTCTGGCGTCGCGTCTGCGACAGGCCTGACGAGCGCGGTCAGCGCTGGCCTTGCCGCCGCTTGGAGTAAATTGCGCCCTGGCCCATCGGGACCCGCGGTTGAATTGCTGAAGGCATGGTTCAAAGAGCTCGCGCTGCCATACGGTCCCAAGGCTGCGAGCGCAGCTAGCAGCCTCTTCACTGATGAGCTTCTCGACTTTATCAAGCCGATATTCGCTGAAAATGAGCCCCCGTCAGTGCTGCTGCCCAAGTAAATCCGCCTAGCGCTGATAACCCATCCGCCTGCTGACTGCCTCCACGGCAGCCAGCAGGCGCTGCGCCGCAGGGCCCTGCTCATCGGCGTGGAAGATCGAAGTCGGGCCGACCACCGTCATCACCGCAGCGATCTGGCCCATGGCGTTGAACACCGGCGCTGACAGGGCATCGACCCCCGGCATCAGCAAGCCGTGCACATGATGCAGGCCACGCTCGCGTATCCCCTCCAGCAGGGGTTCATAATCACCGGCGCTCTGCTTGAGCACCGCCAGTTCCCGCTCCAGCAAATCTTGCGTCTCGCGCGCCGGTAGATGAGCGGCGAATACCAGCCCGGTCGATGAACTGAGCAGCGGCAGCACCGAGCCGATCTGGGTCACCACCGTTACCGCACGCACCGCCGGCTCGATACTGACCACCGTCGCCCCCTGATTACCCCACACCGCGATGAAGCAGCTCTCATTGAGCTCGTCGCGCAATTGCGACAGCGGCAGTGCGGCCACCTTGAGCACATCGATGCTGCCCAGCGCCGCCATCCCCACGCGCAGTGCTTCACGTCCCAGCCCATAGTGGTTGGTGCTTGGGTCCTGCTCGGCAAAGCCGCTGGAGATCAGCGCCTGCAAGTAGCGATGGACCTTGCTGGCAGGCATCTGCACGTGTTCGGCCAGGCGCGACAGCGAGGTCGAGGGCGACAGTTCGGCGAGCGCCTTGAGAATGTCGGTACCGACTTCCGCCGAGCGGACCTTCTGCTTGCCGGTGTCGGCAGGGTTGCGGGCGGTGGTCATGGGGCTGGGCATCCGGGGAAGACTGAGGGCGTCTTTATAGCTTGACGCATTGATCCAATCAAATTACGTTATTCGTAATCTGATTACGATAAAAACAATGCAGACGCGCTACCGGTGCTTGCCGCATGGGCAATTGAGCTGGCAGCAGCTGCCAGCATGGCTCGCTTGGAGCCCGGAGGCATCGATGACTCGTGACACGTCCCCCGCAATCGACTACCTGAGCGGCTTCGGCAACGAATTCGCCAGCGAGGCGCTGCCTGGCGCTCTGCCGGTCGGGCAGAACTCGCCGCAGAAAGCACCCTATGGCCTGTACGCCGAGCTGTTGTCGGGCACCGCGTTCACCATGACCCGCAGCGAGCTGCGCCGCACCTGGCTGTACCGCATTCGTCCATCGGCGCTGCACCCGCGCTTCGAGCGCCTGGAACGCCAGCCCCTGGCAGGCTCACTTGGAGCGGTTACGCCTAACCGCCTGCGCTGGAACCCGCAGCCGATTCCCGGCGAGCCGACCGATTTCATCGAGGGCTGGCTGCCGATGGTGGCCAACTCGGCGACCGATAAACCCGCGGGCGTGAGCATCTACATCTACCGCGCCAACCGTTCGATGGAGCGGGTGTTCTTCAACGCCGATGGCGAGCTGCTGCTGGTGCCGGAGCAGGGCCGCCTGCGTATCGCCACTGAATTGGGCGTGATGGAAATCGAACCGCTGGAAATCGCGGTAATCCCGCGAGGCATGAAGTTTCGCGTCGAACTGCTCGATGGCCAAGCGCGTGGCTACATCGCCGAGAACCACGGCGCCCCGCTACGCCTGCCCGACCTCGGCCCGATTGGCAGCAACGGCCTGGCCAACCCGCGTGACTTCCTCACCCCGGTGGCATACTACGAAGAGACCAGCGGCCCGGTGCAATTGGTGCAGAAGTTCCTCGGCGAACATTGGGCCTGCGAGCTACAGCACTCGCCGCTGGACGTGGTCGCCTGGCATGGCAGCAACGTGCCGTACAAGTACGACCTGCGCCGTTTCAACACCATCGGCACGGTCAGCTTCGATCACCCAGACCCTTCGATCTTCACGGTATTGACCTCGCCGACCAGCGTTCACGGTCTGGCCAACATGGACTTCGTGATTTTCCCACCGCGCTGGATGGTGGCCGAGAATACCTTCCGTCCACCTTGGTTCCACCGCAACCTGATGAACGAGTTCATGGGCCTGATCCAGGGTGCCTACGATGCCAAGGCCGAAGGCTTCCTGCCCGGCGGCGCTTCGCTGCATGGGGTGATGAGCGCCCACGGCCCGGACGCCGAGACCTGCAGCAAAGCCATCAGCGCCGAGCTTGCCCCGCAGAAAATCGACAACACCATGGCCTTCATGTTCGAGACCAGCCAAGTACTGCGTCCGAGCCAGCAAGCCCTTGAATGCCCGCAATTGCAGGCCGACTACGATAGTTGCTGGGCCACCTTGCCGAGCACCTTCAACCCGAACCGGAGATAACCCATGAACCAGACCGCCATCGCCCGTAGCTGGGTCGAGCACGCCAACGGCCATCGCGATTTCCCTCTGCAAAACCTGCCGCTGGGCATCTTCAGCCGCCCGGGTGAAGCCTTGCGCTGCGGCGTGGCCATTGGTGATGCGATCCTCGACCTGGACGCGGTGCTCGCTGCCGGACTGTTCGAGGGTCAGGCCAAAGCAGCTGCACAGGCAACCCAGGGTGGTGCGCTGAACGCCTATTTCGCGCTCGGCCGCAGCGCTCGGGTGGCCTTGCGTGAACGCCTGCTGGCGCTGCTCGGTGAGCACAGCGAGCACCAGGCTGCGCTCACGTCGGCGCTGTATCCAGCCAGCGAGTGCCAACTGCACCTGCCGGCCAAGGTCGGCGACTACACCGATTTCTACGTCGGTATCGAACACGCCAAGAACGTTGGCAAGCTGTTCCGCCCCGACAACCCGCTGCTGCCTAACTACAAGTACGTCCCCATCGGTTATCACGGCCGCGCCTCGACCCTGCGCCCCTCCGGCACCGAGGTGCGTCGGCCCAAGGGCCAGACCCTGCCAGCCGGCCAGACTGAGCCCGTTTTCGGCCCTTGTGCACGCCTGGACTACGAGCTGGAACTGGGCATCTGGATCGGCCAGGGCAACCCGATGGGTGAGTCGATCGCCATCGGCGATGCCGCCGAGCACGTGGCGGGCTACTGCCTGCTCAACGACTGGTCGGCGCGCGATATCCAGGCCTGGGAATACCAGCCGCTGGGGCCATTTCTGTCCAAGAGCTTCATCACCAGCCTGTCGCCTTGGGTGATTACCGCAGAAGCCCTGGAGCCGTTCCGCTGCGCCCAGCCGGCACGCCCTGAAGGCGATCCACAGCCGCTGTCGTACCTCTCGGATAAACGCGACCAGGCCAATGGCGCCTTCGACATCGAACTGGAAGTGCTGCTGATCACCGAGCGCATGCGCGAGCAAGGCTTGCCGGCGCATCGCCTGACCCTGAGCAACACCCGCAGCATGTACTGGACCGTGGCGCAGATGGTCGCGCACCACAGCGTCAACGGTTGCCAGTTGCAGCCGGGCGACCTGTTCGGTTCGGGCACCCTGTCTGGAGCCCAGCCAGGCTCGTTCGGCAGCCTGCTGGAGATCACCGAAGGCGGCAAGCAGCCGATCGAATTGGCCAGCGGCGAGGTGCGCAAGTTCCTCGAAGATGGTGACGAGATCATCCTGCGTGCGCGCTGCAGCAAGGATGGCGTGGCCAGCATCGGCTTCGGCGAATGCCGCGGCAAGGTCATCGCGGCCAACTAAGAGGGTAGGGTGATGGAGCTGTTCACTTATTTCCGTTCCACCTCCTCCTACCGGGTGCGCATCGCCCTGGCGCTAAAGGGTCTGGATTACCAGGCCCTGCCAGTCAACCTGCTCAAGGGCGAGCACCGCGCGGATGATTATCTGGCGGTGAACCCTCAAGGGCGAGTGCCTGCGCTACGGACTGACAGGGGGGAGGTGCTGGTGCAGTCACCAGCGATCATCGAGTACCTGGAAGAGGTCTATCCGCAGCCGGCGCTGTTGCCCGCTGCGCCTGAGGCACGGGCCAAGGTGCGCGGGGTGGCGGCGTTGATTGGCTGCGATATTCACCCGCTGCACAACGTCAGTGTGCTCAACCAGCTGCGTCAGTTGGGCCATGATGAAGGGCAGGTCAATCAGTGGATTGGCCACTGGATTGGCCAGGGTTTGGCGGCTGTGGAGCAGTTGATCGGTGATAACGGCTTCTGCTTCGGCGAGACGCCGGGGTTGGCCGATCTCTACCTGATCCCGCAGCTGTACGCGGCCGAACGGTTCAATGTCGAGCTCACTGCGTACCCACGAATCCGCCGGGTAGCGGCGCTGGCCCAGCAGCATCCGGCCTTCGTCCAGGCGCATCCCGCCCAGCAGCCAGACACCCCGGCTCAGTGAATCGACTGGTTGCTGGCGGGTAGATGGCCCAGCCGCTCGCTCAGTTTCACCCGCTGCACGGGGTCGTCGGTCAGCAGTAGGGCATGCTCCAGGTCGAAGCGTTCGGCCTGCGGGCAATCTAGGCGCTGATACAGCGTTGCCCGCGCCAGGTAGTCGCTGACCAGCACCGGCCCCAACTGCATCACCCGCTCGGCATCGATCAGTGCCGCCAGGTCGTTGTCGTTGCTGATGTGCAACTGGCGCAGGTTGCGCGACAGCCGTTGCAGCATCTGCCTAGGGCTGGCCACTTGCATGTGGTCGGCGCTCAGCGCGACTTGCGGGCCGAACTGGCGGGCCAGCAGCTGGCGGCATTCAGCCGGATACAGACGGCGTCCGCCACACGGGTCGAGCAAGTGGTCGGCGCCGGGTACTCGCAGCAGGAAATGACCGGGAAAGTTCACACCTTCCAGTGGGATCGACAAACGCCTGGCCAGCTCCAGCGCCAGAATCGCCAGCACCAGCGGTTGGCCACGACGGCGCAGCAAGACCTTGTCCATTAATGCCGCATGCGGTCGCAGCGGGTGGTATTCGTCCTGGGCAAAGCCCAATGCAGTGAGCTGGCGCAGCAGCGGTTGCGCCAGTTCGCTGACTGGCAGCATCGGCAGACTGGCATTGATCTCCCGTTGCAGGTCATTGAGCCGGGCAAGGCTGTCCGCGGGCTCGACGCTGCGGTCGTGCTCGGCGGCAATCCATAACGAGGCTTCCAGCAGGGCGACCGGCTCGCGTTCCAGGCAGGCCAGGCAGGCTTGACGTGGCTTCATGAAAATCTCCCAACACGCTTAACTATTAGCTCTGGCGCGCGGTTTCGTCCAGTGGTCCGGCTGCGATACATGGGCTTGTGGGCTGCCTATACTGTGTGGAGCACCTCTTCGGGGAGCCCGTTGATGTTCGCGCTCATGCAAAGCACCCGCACTCAGTCTCTGCACCTGTTCATTGACCCACCTACCGGCCTCAAGGCGGTGGTGGTCATCCACAGCGAGCAGCTGGGCCCGGCTTTGGGCGGCTGCCGCTACTTGCCGTACGCCGATGACGAAAGCGCCATGACCGACGCTATTCGCCTGGCCCAAGGCATGAGCTACAAAGCGGCGTTGGCGGGGCTACCGGTGGGCGGCGGTAAAGCAGTCATCGTGCGTAACCCGCATGTGGAAAACCGCGCGGCGCTGTTCGAGGCATTCGGGCGATTTGTCGACAGCTTGCAAGGGCGTTTCATTACCGCCGTCGACAGTGGTACCTCGACCCTGGACATGGACTGCATTGCCCAAACCACCCCGCATGTCACCAGCACCACTGCCTCCGGAGATCCTTCACCGCATGCTGCCATGGGCGTATTTGCCGGGATTCGCGCGACTTCGATGGCGCGTCTAGGTAGCGATAATCTCGAAGGTTTGCGGGTTGCGGTACAAGGGTTGGGCAATGTCGGTTATGCATTGGCTGAGCAGCTGCATGCGGCGGGTGCGGAATTACTGGTCAGTGACTTGGACCCTGGCAAAGTGCGCCTGGCGGTGGAGCAGTTCAATGCCCATCCGGTGATCAATGACGCCTTGATCAGCACGCCCTGCGATATTTTCGCGCCTTGTGGTGTTGGCCCGGTACTCAATGGCCAAAGCGTGATGCAGCTGCGTTGCGCAGCGGTGGCGGGGGCGGCGAACAACCAGTTGACCACCTTGCAGGTGGCGGACCAGTTGGAAAAACGCGGGATTCTGTATGCGCCTGATTATGTGATCAATGCCGGTGGCTTGATCTATGTGGCGCTGAGACATCGTGGCGAAGACCTGGGCACCATTACTGCGCATCTGGCACGCATTCCTACGCGGCTGACGGAAGTGTTCGCGCATGCTCAGGCGGAGAAACGCTCACCGGCGCGGGTGGCGCAGATGTTGGCGGAGCGGTTGCTTTACGGATGATCCGGGTTTGATGTTGTCTGTCCTGGCCCCTTCGCGGGCAAGCCCGCTCCCACAGGTACAGCGCTTTACCTGAGAACAGCGCAATCCCTGTGGGAGCGGGCTTGCCCGCGAAGAGGCCAGAACAGGCCCCCAAAAACTTATTCCTCGCCACCACCCTCAAGCAACTCCGCCAACGCATCCGGCTGGCTCTTGAACGCCCGGGCAAACACATCGCGGTTCTTGGCCATGTAGATACCGGCTTCCTCGACCTGCTGTTCAGTCAACGAAGGCACCGCCTTTTGCAGCACCTCAGCCAGGCGCTCGGCGAGTTCGAGCATCTTGTCGTGACGATCGGCTTCGGCTTTATCCATGAACAAACGCTCCGGGTCGCGGCTGCTGCGGTACACCACTTCGACGGCCATTCATCACCTCTGTGCCTTTTAGCTGGTTGGATTGATCAATTACTGTATCGATATACAGTAATCGCTCTGGCCACTTCAATGCAACCCAATAGTGGCCATTTATATCCGGGAAAAGCGTAGCTCATAGGTGCCTTGCGGCAATCGGTCGCCTTCCAAGCCAAGGGCCTGGCCCTTTAACTGCATGGCACAAGCGTCACAGGCGTGGCGCATCATCCTTCAGCTCGTATCGGGGAATCGAACATCGTGAACATCAAATGGGCAGAAAAACTGCGCAAGGGCCTGCATGGCTCGGCCGACTCGCTGGGCAACCTGTGCGTCGAGTCGTTCCACTACCTGGCGTTGTTCGGTATCGGCGGGATCACGGCCTGGGCCGCTGTGATGACCTTCCTGGACATGCTCAGCAAAGGTGGGGTCAGCGTCGATGACATCCTACTGCTGTTCATCTACCTGGAGCTGGGGGCGATGGTGGGGATCTACTTCAAGACCAACCACATGCCCATTCGCTTTTTGCTGTACGTGGCGATCACGGCGCTGACCCGCTTGCTGATTGGCGATGTGTCGCACCACAAGGCGCCGGATGTTGGCCTGTTGTACCTGTGCGGCGGCATCCTGCTGCTGGCCTTCGCGATCCTGGTGGTGCGCTATGCCTCCTACCGCTATCCGTCGAGCCGGGTGCTGGATGCCAGCGGCAAGGAAGTCGATGAAGGGCGCTAGCGCTCAGTTGGCGATGTGGCTGGTGCTGAAATGCTGCTGGCGTGGGTCGCGGGTGAGGGCTGCGAGCACCTCAAGGGGGTTCTCGCCCTGTTCGATGGCAAGGCCCAGGCGGATGCTGTCGATCACCCGCTGTAAGCGCACGGGGTCGTTGCGCTGGGCTTGGCTGATCAGGCGCTTGGCGACGATGCCGCTGTCATCGGATAAGGTCAGCATGATGCTGCCATCCAGGCGTTCGATGCTCAGGTTGACACGGTAGCGTTGGGCAAAGGCGTCGCTGATTTGATCGAATGGATTGTTCATGATCGCGCATCTGTAAGTGGCAATGCAGGGGTTGACCGACGTGCAGGCGGGTTGGTTCAGGGCCGCTGATCGGGTCAAGGCACAAACCAAAACGCCCGGTGCAATGCACCGGGCGTTTGTGTTCAAGCAACCTCGATCATTCCTCGGGGTCATGCGCTTCAAGGATCACGCGCTTACTACGCAGCTTGCCGTAGAAGTGTTCCAGCGCGTTGTTCAGCTTGCTGGCGGCGCCATCGACCGCCTGGTCCAGCGAAGTGGCGGTGTGGGTCACGGAAATCGGTTGGTGGCCTTTGGGGCGAGCCTCCATCTGGCAGCGTTTGTCATGCGGTCCGGGCTTGGCGCCGTTTTCGTCGCGCAGGTGGACCTCGATGCGGGTGAGGTCGTCCTCGTAGCGTTCGAGGGTGCTTTCAAGCGTACTGCGGACCCACTCGTTAAGCCGGATGTTGCCTTCGATATGGTTGCTGCTGTTGACCTGGATTTGCATGACTTCAATCCTTATTCAGCTTGCTCGCAAAGAGACGTGCCTAGGCCACTGAGGCCTGTGGAATTTTTTCGCCTCTTGACTCTAAGGTCAGGCATCCGCGCGGCGAATTCAACCCCCCGAGAAAGAAAAATTTCCTGTTGCAATAAATTCGAAATCATCTAGGGCCGTCAGAACGCAACCGATGTTTGCAGGTATAAAGTCCGAGGTTCGCCGACGTACTTGCCCTTGTTGTTGTCATCGAACGAGCGGGTGTAGTACTCGCGATTGAACAGGTTCTTCACCCCCACCGCGACCTTGAGGTTGGACAACTGCGGGCCGAAATCGTAGGCCGCGCGGGTGCTGACCAGCATGTAGCCAGGAATCCGCCCGGTGCTGCCATCAGCGCTCTCTTCGCCGGTGTTGGCGTTGTCGGCGTACTGGCTGCTCTGGAAGCTGCTGTCCAGGTCCAACTGCCACGGACCTTCGGTGTAGCCCACGCCCAGGGTGCCCTTGTGGCGGGACGAGAACGGCACCTGGTTACCTTTGTTCGGCCCATCTTCGCGGATAGTGGCATCGACGAAGGCGTAGCTGGCATGCACATCGAAGCCGGCCAGGGCAGGGCTCAAGCCATCCAGGGCATAACGCACGCTGGTCTCGATGCCCTGGTGACGGGTTTCGCCACGGGCGATCACCGAGTCGTTGGTCTGGTTGCTTTCATACTGATTGTCGAAGTTGATCAGGAACGCGCCGATTTCTGCCTGCAAATCGCCGTTGTCGTAACGGCTACCCACTTCCCAGGTGCGCGCTTTCTCCGGTTTCACCTCACCGCTGCTGACTCGGTTGGGCATCTGGCTGTATTGCACGCTGCCGAACGAGCCTTCGGTGTTGGCGTAGAGGTTCCAGCTGTCGGTCAAGTGGTACATCACGTTAAGCGCCGGCAGGGCGGTGTTGTAGCTGCCCTGGTAGCGCTGGCCGTTGAGCTTGTTGCTCTGCTCGGAGTCGATCATCTCGTAGCGCACGCCCGGGGTAATGGTCCAGCGGCCGATGTCGATGCGGTCATCGAGGTAGATGGCATGCGCTTCGGTACTGCCGCGGGTGTCGCGGTCGTTGCGACTGGCGGTGGTGGGCAGCTCGCCATTGACCGGCTCGCGGAAGCGCAGTTCGTGCCCGGCCTCGTTGATGTAGCGGTAGCCAACGCCCAGTTCGTGCCAGCTGTCGCCCAGCGCCAGGCCTTGCGAGAAACGCGTTTCGATACCACGCACCCAGTACTCGCGCGGCGACAGCGAGACGAAACTGCCCTGGTCCAGATAACCGCTGCGCAGGGTCTTGGTGAAGAAGCTGTTGACGCTGAACTGGCGGTCATCCTGTTTGTAGTCATAACCGACGTTGACCAGCGTGCGACGGCCCCAGAACTTGTCTTTCAAGCGGGTTGACTGATACGGGTCGGCATCGAAGTCGGCCTTGCTCAGGCCGCCAGGCATTTGCGCCTCGCCCTCGTAGTACTGGGCCATGGCGTGCAGGCTGTTGGCCTCGTCGAGCTGCAGCTTGCCCTTGAGGATCAGGTCGTCGATCTGCGTGTCGCTGTGTTCGCGCCAGTCGCCGCCACGGGTGCCGGAGTACAGCAATGCACCGCCCAGGCCGTTGTCGTTGGTGCCACCGACCAGCAGGTTGGCGCTGTTCTTGAAGCCATCGTGGCTGGACGAGGGGCTGATCTGGTTTTGCATGGCGGCCTTGAAGGTCGCCTGTTCAGGAATGGCGCGGGTCACGAAGTTGACGATGCCGCCGACGTTCTGCGGCCCGTAGCGCACCGCACCGCCGCCGCGCACCACGTCTACCGCGTCCATGTTGCCCAGGCTCAGCGGGGCCAGCGACAGCTGCGGCTGGCCATAGGGCGCGAACGGCACCGGGATGCCGTCCATCAGCACGGTCGAGCGCGAGGCCAGGCGTGGGTTGAGGCCACGGATGCCGAAGTTCAGCGCCAGGTCATGGCTGCCGGTGCCGTTGTTTTCCGGGGCATTGACCCCGGGGATGCGGTTGAGCACTTCGCGCGCGCTGCTGGCGCCGCTGCGTTCGAACGCTTCGCGGCGGATCACGTCACGCGCGCCGGGGTGCTCGAAAACGTTGTCCTGCTGGGCTTCGGCCAGCCAGTCGCCGACCACGGTCGAGGCGCCCAACTCCACCGGCGCACCTGCAGCAGGAGCGGCGATGGGTTGCAGGCTGAAGGCATTGTCGGCCTCCTGGCGGGCTTGCAGGCCGCTGCCGCGCAGCAAGGCAGCGAGGCCCTGGCTCACCTCGTACTGACCGTCCAGCCCTGGGCTTTGTAGGCCTTGGGTCAACTGCGAGCCGAACGAGATCAGTGCGCCGCTTTCGCGGCCAAACTGGTTGAGCGCATCTTCCAGCGAGCCGGCCACGATGTGGTAGGCGCGGGCATCGGCCGCTTGGGTGGCAGGCACAGCGAGGCCGAGGGTGGTGGCGAGCAAGAGCGCCTGAACGAGAGGGCTGGGGCGAAGCAGCATGTGAGTGGTCCTTGAGAAGGGGGTCTGCCTTCTCTGTCACGCGAGCGTTGCTAAATGGCTCAGGTTATTTCGATTTTTTCAAAACTCTTTAACCGGTCCGGGATTCAACCGTCACCCAGTACCGGGTAAAGCGCCTCACCCGCACTGGCAGCGCCACCTCCAGCATCTGCAGAATCCGCTCGCTGTCATCCAACGGGTACGAGCCGGAAATACGCAGGTCCGCGACCTGCTCGCTGCACCCCAACTGGCCGTGTCGATAACGCCCCAGCTCGTCGAGAAAATCCGCCAGGCGCATCTGCGAGGCCACCAGCATGCCGTCGACCCAGGCGCCAACATTGCGCTGCAGTGGGGCGATCGCCTGCCACCCGCTGCCAGCGAACCTGGCCTGCTGCCCCGCCAGTAAGGCGTGCCCAGCCGCGCTCGCGCTGCCGTCGAACACCGACACCAGGCTAAAACCACTGAACTGGCGCACGTTGAACCGGCCCTGATCCAGGCGCAGCACCCCTTCGGCACTGCGCAGCAGCAACGGCCGTGGATCCTTGGCGACTTGCAGTTGCAGTTCACCTTCGAACAGGCGCACCAGCCGTTGTTGGCCGTCGAAGCGCACATCGGCGGCGCTGCGGGTATTGAGCTGCAGCTCGCTGCCGTCGCCGAGGGTCATGCGCCGCCGCTGCCCCACCGGACTGCGGTAATCGGCCATCAGCCCAGGCAGCGCTGTGTGCTGCTGCAGGCCGAAGCCGGTGGCGCTGGCCATGCCCACCAGCAGCAGCGCCTTGAGTGCCCGGCGACGGGCCGGGGAGGGCGGCGCCTGCAAGGTGGCGTGCACCACCGGTGAGGCGACGCCACGTAGGCGCTGGTTGACCTGTTGAATATGGCTCCAGGCGCGCTGGTGCTCGCTGTCTGCGGCCAGCCAGCGCTCGAATGCCTGCTGCTGGGCAGCGTCGAATGTTTCGTCCTGGGACTCGATCAGCCAGTGCACGGCCTGCTCGGCCACCTGCGCGCAGAAGGTGCTGTTCACAGGGCGAAGTAACAGCGCATGGCCGCCTTGTTCAGGTAGCGTTTGACCGTGGCCAGGGAAATGCCCAGTTGCCGTGCGATTTCGCCCTGGCCCAGGCCATCCACCTGAGCCAGCAGGAACGCCCGCTTGACCAAGGGCGCCAGGCCGTCGAGCAAGCGGTCGAGCTCCAGCAACGTCTCGAAGATGATCGCCTTCTGCTCCTCGCACGGCGCGACCTCTTCGGGCACCTGGGCCAAGGCCTCGAGGTAGGCGCGCTCCAGTTCCTGGCGGCGAAAGTGGTTGCACAGCACGCGCTTGGCCACCGTGGTCAGAAACGCCCGCGGTTCTACCAGCTGCGGTACTTCCCGTGCCTGCAGCAGGCGGATGTAGGTGTCATGGGCCAGGTCCGCGGCGTTTTGCGGACAACCCAGGCGCCGCCGCAGCCAGCCGGTCAACCAGCTGTGGTGGGCGTGATAAAGGCCTTCGACCGTAGAAGAGAGGGCGCTGGACACCGTCGACACTCCGGCGCCTGATTGCGCAACTGGAAGTAATAATTGTTCGCATTGTATTCAGGCGATCGACCTACGGCAATCCTTGCCGAGCGACCGATTTCATCAAAACGTGTCGACTGAACTTTGCTTATGAGAATTGAAATCATTATTATTGCAGCCCCGTTTTCTCGGACCGCGTCATGAAAAGCAAAGCCGCCGGGCTGCCCCTGAGCTATCGACTGGCCGTGACTTCACGCAGCCTGGCCGCGTTGCTGGGCGGTTACCTGCTGGCGTCGATGACCAGTGTCTGCATTGCCTTGCTGGCGCCGATGGCGCAAGTGGACGCGGCCCTGACCGGCTTGTTGTCGTCGTTCGTGTTCTACCTGCTGGCCTTCATCTGGTGCTTTGCCTGTCGCAGCGCTTGGCGCGCCTGGCTTGGCGTGCTGCTGCCGAGCCTGCTGCTGGGGATGATCAATGGATTGGCCTACTGGATGAAAAACCCATGAAAGAGGGCTTCCGCCAGGCCATGGCCTGGTTGCACACCTGGACCGGCCTGATCTTCGGCTGGCTGTTGTTCGCCATCTTCCTGACCGGCACGCTGTCGTACTTCAAGGAAGAGATCAGCCACTGGACCCAGCCTGAGATCCGCAGCCATCAGCTCGACCCGGTCGCAAGCCTGGGCTTGGCCCAGCAGTACCTGCAGAGCAACGCCGGCAACGCCAGCAGCTGGTTCATCCGCCTGCCCAATGAGCGCGAGGCGGCATTGAGCGTCAACTGGCGCGACCCCAACGCCCAAGGCCGGCGCGGCTTCACCAGCAAAGCGCTGGACGCCCACAGCGGCGAGCCGGTCGAGGCCCGTGACAGTCGCGGCGGCGAGTTCTTCTACCGTTTCCACTTCCAGCTCGAAATGCCCTACCCGTGGGGCCGCTGGCTATCGACCTTGTGCGCTTTCATCATGCTGCTTGGGCTGGTGACCGGGATCATCACCCACAAGAAGATCTTCAAGGAGTTCTTCACCTTCCGCCCGGGCAAGGGCCAGCGCTCCTGGCTGGATGGGCACAACGCGATCGGTGTGTTGGTGCTGCCCTTCCACCTGATGATCAGCTACAGCAGCCTGGTGCTTTTCATGTACATGGTGATGCCGGCCGGCATCCTTGCCAGCTACGGCGATAGCGGCGGTTATTTCAACGATCTGTTCGGCCGCGACGACCCACCTGCAGTGACTGGCGTCGCCGCGCCGATGGCGCCATTGCCCGAGCTTTATGCCAAGGTCCAGACCCTGGCCCCCGGTGCGCGCATGGGCTACATCCAGATTCAGAACCCTGGTGACAGCAGTGCCCGGGTCACCTTCACCCAGGCCGCCGCCGATCACGTGGCCTACAGACGCAGCGCCAACTGGACCTTCGATGGCGTCAGCGGCGAGCTGCTGCGCCAGGGCGCTCCGGAAAGCGTGGCGATGATGACCGCTTTCAGTTTCGCCGGTTTGCACATGGGTAACTTTGCCGACCCTTGGCTGCGCTGGCTGTATTTTGCTTTTGGTATCGCCGGCACTGCGGTGATTGGCACCGGCCTGGTGATGTGGCTGGGCAAGCGCCAGCTCAAGCATGCCAAGAGTGCCAGCCTGCCGGGTGAACTGCGCCTGGTCGAAGTGTTGAACATTGCCAGCATGAGCGGCCTGCTGCTGGGCGTGGCGGCTTTCTTCTGGGCCAACCGCCTGCTGCCGGTTGCCCTGCAGGGCCGCGCCGACTGGGAGGTCAACGCCTTCTTCCTGGCGTGGGCAGTGTCGCTGGTGCATGCCGTGCTGCGACCCGGGCGTAAGGCCTGGGGCGAGCAACTGGCGCTGGGCGCGCTGGCATTTGCCCTGTTGCCCCTGCTCAATGCGCTGACCACTGGGCAGGGGTTGGATCAGTCGATCGCTGCCGGTGATTGGGCCATGGCAGGCTTTGACCTGACTGCGCTAGGCACCGGCCTGTTCCTCGGCTGGGCGGCGAACAAGATGCTGCGCGCGCCCAAGCCGGTCGCCAAGCGCGCCCCGCGCACGGCCAAGGCCAGCGCTGAAGTGGTCGAGGTGAACGGATGCTGAGCATTGCCTTGATCGGTTATGCCGGGTTTGCCGGCCTGTGCCTGAGCATGGAAAAACACTTCAACGAGCTGCTCAAGCGCAAGCCCCGCGGCGCCCAGGCGCGGGCGCTGCGTATCGGCGGCTGGCTGCTGTTGGCGCTGTCGCTGGTGCTTGCCGTGCAACTGCGCGGTTGGGCGTTGGGTCTGGTGGAGTGGATCGCTGTGCTGATGGCAGGCGTGACCCTGTGGGTGTTCGGCTTGCCCTATCAGCCACGCCTGCTGCTGGGCCTTGCCGCAGCAAGCGTGGTGCTTGGGCCACTGCTGGCCGTGATCGGCGTGTGAGCGCTTGAGCGAGCCGCTAGACATCAGCAAGCCTGAAGCCGACAGCGCCACTGGCCGCGCGCGCTTCGTGCAAGTGTTCCTCGCCCAACGTGCGCGCATGGAGGCGTTGGTCAGCCGCCGCGTGGGCTGTCGTGCCACCGCGGCTGATCTGGTCCAGGAGTTGTTCCTGCGTTTCTGGCGGCGCCCCGAGGTCAAGGTCGAGGCGCTGGACACCTACCTGCTGCGCTGTGCTGGCAACCTGGCCATCGATCATCTGCGCAGTGAAGGCAGCCGCGGGCGAATCGTTGAAGGCCTGCCCGCAGTGGATCAAGACTCGCCCAGCCAAGCCATGGAGCAAGCGCTGCAAGTCGAGCATGACCTGCAACGGATCGAGGCCGCGCTGCGCGCCCTGCCGGAACGGACCCGGCAGATTTTCCTGCTCAACCGCATCCACGGTTGCACTTACGGCGAGATCGCCAAGGCCATGCAACTGTCCCAGAGCGCTGTGGAAAAGCATATGATGCGCGCCCTCGAAGCGTGCAAGGCGAGTATTGCCGAGCCCGCATCCGCCGTGCGCAGACCAGGGAGCGCCCGTTGATGAGCCGTACCGACCCGATCTGCGCCGACCCTGCCCAGGCGGCCCTGAGCTGGCTGAGCCGGATCAATCAGCATCCCGCCGAGGCACAGAGTGCTGCGTTCAAGCGTTGGCTGCTGGCCGACCCCGCCCATCGCCAGGCCTATGCCCAGGCTCAGGCACTGTGGCGCCTGAGTGAAGCGCCGGCAGCGAAACTGGCTGGCGAGGAGCAGGACAGCCTGCAGCACTACCTCGATGCCATCCGCCAGGCGCCAGCCCGCAACCCCTGGCGACGCCGTGCTGGCGCCCTGGCGGTTGCCGCGTGCCTGGTGTTGGCACTGGGCACCCTGGGCGGTTGGCAGCCGCAATTCTGGTTGCAGGATGTGCAGGCCGACTACACCAGCGCTGGGCAGGTGCAGCAGATCACCCTGGCAGACCAGTCGCGCATGACCCTGGATGCGGGCAGCGCAGTAGCCATCGATTTTGCCCATGGCGAGCGGCGCGTGCGGCTGTTGCGCGGTGCGGCGTTCTTTGAGGTGACCCATACCGGCCAGCCGTTCCTGGTGGATGCCGGTGGTGGCCAGGTGCGGGTGCTTGGCACCCAGTTCGAGGTGCGTGAGCAGGGCGCGGGGGCGCAGGTCACGGTGCGTAGCGGGCGGGTCGCGGTAACCTCCGGGCAGGGTCAGCAGCCTCGCGAGCTAACCGCTAATCAACAACTGGCCTATGCCGATGGCGTGGCCGGGCAGGTGTTGGCGGTGGACAGTGACAGCCGCCTGGCCTGGCGCCAGGGCTGGTTGAATTATTACCAGGTGCCGTTGGCGCAGGTGATCGATGATCTCAGCCGTTATTACCCTGGGCGGATCGTGCTGCTCGATGGCGAGCAAGGCCTGCGTAAGGTCAGTGGAAGTTTCCCGGTCGAGGAACCGCTGCTAGCGTTGGACTCGCTGGGCAAGGTCATGGGCTTTTCGCGCAGCACCTTGTTAGGCCGGTTGACCCTTTTGAAGTAGCGTTAGCGCCGACACTGGCAATGTATTTTTCAACTTTTTTCACAGCACAGGTGAGGTAACAGGACGTGGCATCCGTGTAGTGAGTGGAAGTGCGATTCATTCGCAAGTAATCACCCTCTCACAGGTCAGCGTCCATGAAGTTCTCCCCGCGTTGCGTGTCTCTCTGGCTCGGTCTTGGCACCCTGTCCGCCGTCGGCGTGGTGCCGGTTGCCAGCGCTGCCCAGCAGACCCAGCTGTATGCCTTTGCCCAGCCCAGCCAGCCGCTGGCCGCAGCCCTCAACGCGTTCAGCCGCACCACCGGCCAGAGTGTGGTCTACACCCTCGAACTGGCCGACCTGCAAGCGCCAGCGCTGAACGGCTCGCTCAGTGCCGAGCAAGCCTTGCAGCAGTTGCTCGGCAATGCTGGCCTAAGCTGGCGCCGGCTCGACGCACGTACCCTGACCCTGGAATTGGCCGACAGCGCCGGCGCGCTGAACCTTGAGGCCACCAACGTCAATTCGCAGATGGACGACTACAGCTACCAGCCGCCGGCCAGCGCCTCGATCATGCGTGGCCAGGGGCCGATCCAGGACATTCCCCAGGCGATCAACGTGGTCCCGGCCCAGGTCATCCGCGACCAGGCCCCGCGCAACCTCGACGACGCCCTGGCCAATGTCAGCGGCATCACCCAGGGCAACAACTTCGGCGGCACTTCCGACACGGTGATGAAGCGCGGTTTTGGTGACAACCGCGACGGTTCGATCATGCGCGACGGCATGCCGCTGGTGCAGGGCCGCAGCCTCAATGCCAGCACCGAGCGGGTCGAAGTGCTCAAGGGGCCGGCATCGTTGCTGTATGGCATCCAGGACCCGGGCGGGGTGATCAACGTGGTCAGCAAGCGCCCGCAACTTGAGCAGTACAACGCCTTGACCCTGCGCGGCTCGACCTACGGCAGCGGCAAGAACGGCGGTGGCGGTGGCCTGGACAGCACCGGCGCGTTGGGCGACAGCCCACTGGCCTATCGCTTGATCGTCGATCATGAAGACGAAGACTACTGGCGCAACTACGGCGTGCACCGCGAATCCCTGGTGGCGCCGTCGCTGGCCTGGCTGGGCGAGGACACGCAAGTGGTGCTGGCTTACGAGCACCGCGAGTTTCTCTATCCGTTCGACCGTGGCACCGCCTTTGGCAGCGACGGGCATCCGCTGAACATCCCCGCCACGCGCCGTCTGGACGAGCCCTTCAACGACATGGAAGGCCGCTCGGACCTGTACCGCCTGGAGGTCGATCATCAGCTCAGCGATGACTGGAAAGCGCACTTTGGCTACAGCTTCAACCGCGAAACCTACGATGCCAGCCAAGTTCGAGTCACCGCCGTCAATGAAGCCAAGGGCACGCTGACGCGCAGCATCGACGGCACCCACAACGCCATGAGTCGCGATCAGTTCGCCACCTTCAGCCTGAACGGCAACGTGGTGGTGGCGGGCATGCGCCATGATCTGCTGGTGGGCGTCGATCACGAGGACCGCAAGGTGTTTCGTGGCGACCTCATCCGCCAGACCCCAAGCGCGACCTTCAGCTATGAGAATCCGCTCTACGGCCAGCAACAGGAAGGCAGCAACGTGCGTGCCAGCGACAGCGACCAGACCGACAAGCTGCGCACGGACTCACTGTTTATCCAGGATGCGCTGCACCTGGATGAGCATTGGATCCTGGTGGCCGGCGGGCGCTTTCAGCAGTACGACCAATACGCCGGACGCGGCCGCCCGTTCAAGGCCAACACTGACAACAGTGGCCAGACCTGGGTGCCGAATGCGGGCGTGGTGTACAAGGTCGATGAGCAACTGTCGTTGTATGGCAGCTACAGCGAGTCGTTCAAGCCCAATTCGAGCATCGCTCCGCTGAGCATCGGCGGCGGCCAGACCTTGCTGCTCGATGGCGGTATTGCACCGGAAGAAGGCAAATCCTGGGAGCTGGGCGCCAAGCTCGACATCCCCGGCCAGCTCACCGGCAACCTGGCCTTGTTCGATATCACCAAGCGCAACGTGCTGGTCGCCGACGGCGACAGCAACCCCGGCACGATCATCTACAGCAACGCAGGCCAAGTGCGCTCACGAGGGGTGGAGCTGGACCTGACCGGCCAGCTCAGCGAGCGCTGGAGCCTGATCGGCAGCTACGCCTTCACCGACGCCGAAGTGACCAAGGACCCTGAACTCAAGGGCAAGCGCCTGCAGAACGTCGCCCGTCACAGCGGCTCGCTGTCGGCGGTGTACGACTACGGCAGCCTGTTCGGTGGCGACCGCCTGCGGCTGGGGGCGGGCGCTCGCTATGTGGGCGAGCGCGCAGGCAACGCGAGCAACGATTTCGACCTGCCGGCCTATACCGTCGCCGATGCTTTCGCCAGTTACGAAACCCAATTGGATGAGCACAAGGTGCGCTTGCAACTGAACGTGAAGAACCTGTTCGACAAGGTGTACTACACCTCGGCAGTCAACCGTTACTTCGTCGCCCTCGGCGATGCACGTCAAGTCAGCCTGTCGAGCACCTTCGAGTTCTAATGGGCGAACGCTGCACGATACTCGCCAGGGGTCGCGCCGAGCGCCTGGCGAAAGCGATTGCTGAAGTGGCTGGCGCTGGCAAAACCACACAGCAGGGCGATCTGCACCAGCGCCAGATCGCCCAGGCGCAACAGTTGGCAGGCCCGCTGCAGACGCCGCGCCAGCAGGTATTGGTGCGGCGGCAGGCCGAAGCTTGCGCGAAACATCCGGGCGAAGTGGTATTCGGAAAGGTTGCAGCGCAGCGCCAGGTCCGCCAGGGTGATCGGTTGATCTAGGTGCGCTTCGATGTACTCGACCAGTTGCCGGCGCAGGCTCGGTGCCAGGCCGCCCTTCAGGCGCAGGCCTTGGCGTAGACCGGCCTGGCTGAGCACCGCGTGGTCGACGATATCGTGGGCCAGGCTGCTGGCCAGCAAGCGCTCGCCGGGCTCGTCCCAGTTCAAGCTGATCAGCTGGCGAAAACGCCGGGCCTGCTGCGCATCTTCAAGGAAGGTCGCTTCTTGTAGCTGCATCTCGCGCGGCTCACGATCGAGCAGGCGAATACAGCCAAGGGCGAACTGCTCCTCGCTGATGTACAGGTGCGCCAGGCGAATGGCGCCGTTGACCACCCAGTTCGACTCGTGGCCGGCGGGCATGATGCACAGCTTGTCGGGCGCGCCTTTGTCGGACGGGCGCTGGCGGCGGAACGTGCCGGTGCCGTCGGCGATGTAGCAGGACAAGGTGTGATGGCTGGGCGCCTGGTAGTCACGGGCATCGTCGCGGTTGCTCCATAACGCAGCAGCCAGCCCCTCGCCCAGTTGCGCGCTGTGTTCCAGGCGAGCGTTGGGCGAGGCGTGCATGGCGTTGAAGACTTGCAGCTGGGTCAGTGGTGGCATGGGCGATTCCTCTGAGTGCCATCCTACTGCGCAATGGCGGGGTTGGCAGTGCCTGGCGATGGAAAAGCGCAAGTTTGTGCAAGCGCACCGGTCATCCGAGGCTCGACACTGGCTCCATGTGATGCCCATCGCGGGGCAAGCCCGCTCCCACGCTGCCTATCCAGCACTGGCTATCTGCGTGGGAGCGGGCTTGCCCCGCGATGGGTACCAATACCTGCCTGAGGATCCAGCCATGAACCTGTCGCTCTACCTGCTCACCGTGCTCATCTGGGGCACCACCTGGATTGCCCTCAAGCTACAACTGGGCGTGGTTGCCATCCCCGTTTCGATCGTCTACCGCTTCGCCCTGGCTGGGCTGATCCTGTTCGCCATCCTCCTGCTGACCCGCCGCCTGCAACCGATGAACCGCCGCGGCCATTTGATCTGCCTGGCCCAGGGCCTGTGCCTGTTCTGCGTCAACTTCATGTGCTTCCTGACTGCCAGCCAATGGATCGCCAGCGGCCTGATCGCCGTGGTGTTCTCCACCGCGACCCTGTGGAATGCGCTCAATGCGCGGGTGTTCTTCGGCCAACGGATCGCCAGCAATGTTTTGGCCGGTGGGGCGATGGGCTTGCTCGGGCTGGGGTTATTGTTCTGGCCGGAACTGTCCAGCCACGCTGCCAGCCGCGAAACCCTCTACGGCCTGGGCCTGGCGCTGCTCGGCACGCTGTGTTTCTCGGCCGGCAACATGCTTTCGAGCATGCAGCAAAAAGCCGGGCTCAAGCCGATGACCACCAACGCCTGGGGCATGGTCTACGGCGCGGCGATGTTGGCGGTGTATTGCCTGCTCAACGGGGTGCCATTCGCCATGGAATGGAACACGCGCTATATCGGCTCGTTGCTGTACCTGGTGATCCCGGGCTCGGTCATCGGCTTTACCGCGTACCTGACCCTGGTCGGGCGCATGGGGCCGGAGCGCGCGGCCTATTGCACGGTGCTGTTCCCGTTGGTGGCGCTGAACGTGTCGGCGGTTGCCGAGGGTTATCAATGGACGGCGCCAGCGCTGTTGGGGCTGGTGGCGGTGATGGCGGGGAACGTGTTGGTGTTTCGTAAACCGAAGGTCAAAGTAGTGCAAGGGGCTGTAGTTGTGCGCTGACAGGTTAGCCCTCATCGCGGGGCAAGCCCGCTCCCACGCCAACCTAGCCTTGCGAGAATGGCGTGGGAGCGGGCTTATCCCGCGATGAGGCTGGCCTGTCAGTGCTTCCACACCTGCGGATTGACCAGATCCCGAGGCCGCTCACCGAGCAGTGCCGCACGCAGGTTGTCCAGCGCCCGGTTGGCCATCGCTTCACGGGTCTCGGCAGTGGCCGAGCCAATATGCGGCAGGGTCAAGGCATTGGGCAGCTTGAACAGCGGCGAATCGGCCAGCGGTTCTTTCTCGTACACATCCAGTCCGGCGCCGCGAATGGTGCCGGCCTGCAACGCCTCGATCAGCGCGGCCTCATCTACCACCGGCCCACGGGCGATGTTGATCAGGAACGCGCTGGGCTTCATCAGCTGCAGTTCGCGAGCGCCGATCAGCTTGCGGGTAGCATCAGACAGCGGCACTACCACGCAGACGAAATCCGCCTCGGCCAACAGCTGATCGAGGCTGCGGTACTGCGCGCCGAGCTCCTGTTCCAGCGCCTGCTTGCGGCTTTTGCCGGCATACAGGATCGACATGTTGAAACCAAAGCGGCCACGCCGGGCGACGGCGGCGCCGATATTGCCCAGGCCGATGATGCCCAGCGTCTTGCCGTGCACATCGCTGCCGAAGCGGTCTGGGCCAACAGTGGCTTGCCACTGGCCGGCCTTGGTCCAGGCGTCCAGCTCCGCGGTGCGACGGGCGCAGCCCATGATCAGCGAGAACCCCAGGTCGGCAGTGCTTTCGGTGAGCACGTCGGGGGTGTTGGTCAGGGCGATGCCGCGCTCGTTGAAGTAGTCCAGGTCGTAGTTGTCGTAGCCGACCGACACACTCGACACGACTTCCAGCTTGGCTGCGCCTTCGAGCTGCGCCCGGCCAAGCTTGCGGCCGACGCCGATCAGGCCGTGGGCCTCGGGCAGGGCTTCGTTGAACTGGGCATTGATGTCGCCGAGCTTGGGGTTGGGCAGGATCACGTTGAAGTCGTGCTGCAGGCGCTCGGCCATGGCCGGGGTGATGCGGCTGAAGGCCAGGACGGTCTTTTTCATCGGGCTACTTCTCTGCAAGGCGGTGGTGGAGTGTCAGTGCCGACCGCATCG
>NZ_JBICKL010000042.1:0-7122 GCF_043104195.1 Pseudomonas sp. xss_2 | reverse complement strand
ATCTCGGTTGACTTCAACCTCGAACAACCCGGCTGCCCGGCACTGCCCAAGGCTGCTGCCCACGGCCATTGGAACGTGGCCTGGAACGACAACCCGGACGACGCCAGCGCCGCCTTCGTGCGTGACCAGGCCAACGCCGAGACCAGCATCAGCGACTACGACATTCACCTGCCACAAGTGCTCAAGAGCCAGCTGACCCAAGCCCTGGTCGGCCATGACGGCAATGCCTTGAGCATCCCGGTGGTGGAAGTGCCGGCGGGCCAAACCACCGATACCGTGACCCTGTTCCTTTCCGGTGACGGCGGCTGGCGTGACCTCGATCGCGATGTCGCCGGCGAGATGGCCAAGCTCGGCTACCCAGTGGTGGGTATCGATACCCTGCGCTACTACTGGCAGCACAAGACGCCCGAGCAAAGCGCTGCCGACCTGTCCGAGTTGATGCAGCACTATCGGCAGAAATGGGGTACCAAGCGCTTCGTGCTCACCGGCTACTCGTTCGGCGCCGATGTGCTGCCAGCGATCTACAACCGCTTGCCAGTCGAAGACCAGCAACGGGTCGACGCGGTGATTCTGCTGGCCTTCGCCCGCAGTGGCAGTTTTGAGATCGAAGTCGAGGGCTGGTTGGGCAAGGAAGGCCAGGAAGCGCCGACCGGGCCGGAAATGGCCCGCATGCCGGCGGCCAAGGTGGTGTGCATCTATGGTGTGGAAGAAAGCGACGAGAGTGGCTGTACCGATCACACCGCGGTCGGCGAGCGCCTGAAACTACCGGGCGGGCATCATTTCGATGAGAACTACCCGGCGCTGGCCAAGCGCTTGATCGGCGAGATCGAGACGCGCCAGGGCAAATCGAGCGTCGCAGAGCAGAACTGATCGAAAGCGGATAAAAAACAGTGCTGCTGTGTCAGTTCAGGCCTCTGCGCGGGCAAGCCCGCTCCAATAGGGAATCTTGTGGGCGCGGGCTTGCCCGCGAAGAAGGCAGGACTGACACAACCCACGCAGCGTTCAAATCTCGACCTGGGTCCCCAGCTCGATCACCCGGTTCAACGGCAAATTGAAGAAGCGCAGATTACCGTTGGCATTCTTCAACAAGAAAGCGAACAACGTGCCACGCCAGCGCGCCATCCCTTCCAACCGCGAGGCGATCACCGTCTCTCGGCTGAGGAAGTAGGTCGTGCGCATGGGGCTGAAGTCCAGCTCTTCCAGATGGCACAGCTTCAGTGCCTGGGGCACATCCGGCTCATCCATGAAACCAAAGTGCAGCAACACTCGGAAGAAGCCATCGCCGTAGGCCTCCACTTCGAAGCGCTCCTGTTCCGGCACCCGCGGGCGGTCCTCACTGACCACCGTCAGCAGCACCACCTGGCTATGCAGTACCTGGTTGTGCAGCATGTTGTGCAACAGCGCGTGCGGCACTGCATCCGGCCGCGCGGTCAGAAACACCGCAGTGCCTTCGACCCGATGCGGCGGCTGCACACGAATGCTGCTGATAAATACCGGCAACGGCAGCGCCGCCTCATCGATGCGCTCCACCAAAATTTGCTTGCCGCGCTTCCAAGTGGTCATCAGCAAGAACAGCACGCTGCCGGCGAGCACCGGGAAAGCGCCACCCTGCACGACCTTGGGCAGGTTGGCGGTGAAAAACAGCGCGTCGACAAACAAGAACCCCAACAGGATCGGCACCGCCAGCAGCGGTGGCCACTTCCACAACAACAGCATCACCGTCGAGACCAGCAGCGTGGTCATCAGCATGGTGCCGGTGACTGCCACGCCATAGGCTGCCGCCAGCGCGCCGGACGACTCGAAACCGATCACCAGCAGCACGACCGCCACCATCAGTGCCCAGTTGACTGCGCCGATATAGATCTGCCCCTGCTCATCGCTGGAGGTGTGCTGGATCTGCATCCGAGGGATGTAGCCCAGCTGTATCGCCTGGCGGGTGAGCGAGAAGGCCCCGGAAATGACCGCTTGAGAAGCGATTACCGTGGACAGGGTGGCCAGCCCGATCAAAGGCAGCAGTGCCCAGGACGGCGCCAATAAATAGAACGGGTTACGTGCTGCCTCAGGATCGTGCAGCAACAGCGCGCCCTGACCGAAGTAGTTCAGCACCAGTGCCGGCAGCACCAGGATGAACCAAGCCCGAGCAATCGGCTTGCGGCCAAAATGGCCCATATCGGCATACAGCGCCTCGGCACCGGTCAGCGCCAACACCACTGCGCCAAGGATCGCCACGCCCATGCCGGGATGCACGATAAAGAAGCGCACCGCCCAGGCCGGATTGAAGGCGCTGAGCACTTCCGGGCTGTGGGAAATCCCATGCAGGCCCAACGCCGCCAGGACCAGGAACCAGGTCACCATCACCGGGCCGAACAGAATGCCGATCTTCGCCGTCCCGTGCTTTTGCACCAGAAACAGCGCCACCAGCACCACCACGGCAATCGGCACCACCCAATGGTCAATGCCATCGAAGGCCAGCCCCATCCCCTCTACCGCCGACAACACCGACACCGCCGGGGTGATCATGCTGTCGCCATAGAACAATGAGGCGCCAATAAGGCCACAACCGACCATCAGCATGCGCAACTTCGGATACGGCGCCGAAGCCCGCCGGGCCAAGGCGGTCAGTGCCATGATGCCACCTTCGCCCTGGTTGTCGGCACGTAGGATGAAGGTCACGTACTTGACCGACACCACCCAGATCAACGACCAGAGGATCAGCGACAGGATGCCCAGCACCCCATCATGGTTGACCGGCACCCCGTAACCGCCGGAGAAGACTTCCTTGAGGGTGTACAGCGGGCTGGTACCGATATCGCCGTAGACCACCCCAACAGCTGCCACCAGCAGGCTCAGCGGCCGTGCCGCGCCCTGCCCGCCTTCGGCGTGACTGCTTGCCTGAACCATCGACCACTCCCGCAGACGGCCTCGTCGGACCGATAGAATTGGCACGCCTGCCAGGGCATCCTAGATACGTCGCAGATACCGGCAGGCAATGGCGCAAAGCTTAGCGCAGCGTTCGTCGCTTTTCTGCTGGTCAAGCGACCTTGCGCTCGCTAGAATTGCGCACTTTTTGATCAGAGGCGCCGAAAGCGCCCGTCGGGATTGCCCTCGCCACCGCCAGGGCAACCGCTTTCAATGCCGAGGTTAGCTATGTCCACCACCCCCGCTCCTACCACGCCGAAGGTAGGGTTTGTCTCTCTCGGATGCCCGAAGGCATTGGTCGATTCCGAGCGCATCCTGACCCAGCTGCGCATGGAAGGCTATGAAGTCGTGCCGACCTACGAGGACGCCGACGTAGTGGTGGTCAACACCTGCGGCTTCATCGACAGCGCCAAGGCCGAGTCGCTGGAAGTGATCGGCGAAGCGATCAAGGAAAACGGCAAGGTCATCGTCACCGGCTGCATGGGTGTCGAGGAAGGCAGTATCCGTGACGTGCACCCAAGCGTGCTGTCGGTGACCGGCCCGCAGCAGTACGAGCAGGTAGTCAACGCCGTGCACGAAGTGGTGCCCCCGCGCCAGGACCACAACCCGCTGATCGACCTGGTGCCACCTCAAGGCGTCAAGCTGACCCCACGTCACTACGCCTACCTGAAGATTTCCGAAGGCTGCAACCACAGCTGCAGCTTCTGCATCATTCCATCGATGCGCGGCAAGCTGGTCAGCCGTCCGGTAGGTGAAGTGCTGAGCGAGGCCGAGCGCCTGGTCAAGGCCGGCGTCAAGGAGATCCTGGTGATCTCCCAGGACACCAGCGCCTATGGCGTCGACGTCAAGTACAAGACCGACTTCTGGAACGGCCGCCCGGTCAAGACGCGCATGCTCGAGCTGTGCGAGGCCCTGAGCAGCCTGGGCGCCTGGGTACGCCTGCACTACGTCTACCCCTACCCCAACGTCGACGACGTGATCCCGCTGATGGCGGCCGGCAAGATCCTGCCGTACCTGGACATCCCATTCCAGCACGCCAGCCCGAAAGTGCTCAAGTCGATGAAGCGCCCAGCGTTCGAAGACCGCACCCTGGCGCGAATCAAGAACTGGCGCGAGCAGTGCCCTGAGCTGGTGATCCGTTCGACCTTCATCGTCGGCTTCCCTGGCGAAACCGAAGAAGACTTCCAATACCTGCTCGACTGGCTGACCGAAGCCCAGCTCGACCGCGTTGGTTGCTTCCAGTACTCCCCAGTCGAAGGCGCCCCGGCCAACGACCTGGGCCTGGACGAAGTGCCGGACGATATCAAGCAAGACCGCTGGGACCGCTTCATGGCCCATCAACAGGCGATCAGCGCCGCGCGCTTGCAGATGCGCATCGGCAAAGAGATCGAAGTGCTGATCGATGAGGTCGAGGAACAAGGCTCGGTTGGCCGCAGCTTCTTCGATGCACCCGAGATCGACGGCAGCGTGTTCATCGATGGCGACCATGGCTTCAAGCCCGGCGACAAAGTCCGTTGCCGCGTAGTCGATGCCGATGAATACGATATGTGGGCTGAGCCTGTCTGAGGCTTTTTCCCACCGCGAGCCCCGCCAACTGGCGGGGCTTTTTTTTGCATCTATGGTTCATGAGAGGGCCGCCAGGCCTGCCGCTCCGGCAGAGGCTGCGATCGAGACAACGCACTCGGAGGATCACAGGGATGCGCTCGGCATTGACGCTGCAAACCCCGCATGTAAGCGACTACCCCGAGCTGGTTCGAGTCTGGGAAGCCTCGGTTCGCGCCACCCATGACTTCCTGCCCGATGCCTACATCCTGCTGCTGCGTGAGCATGTCCTGCGTCAGTACCTGGATGCAGTAATGCTGATCTGCTGCAAGGACGCCCGGCGCATTCTTGGTTTTGCCGGGGTGGCCAACGGCCGCGTCGATATGCTCTTCGTCGCCCCCGAGCAGCGTGGCAAAGGGGTCGGCAAGCGTCTGCTGCACTACGCCATCGATGAGCTGAACGCCGAACGGCTGGACGTCAATGAGCAGAACCCGCAAGCGCTGGGCTTCTACCTGCATGAAGGCTTCGAAATTGTCGGACGCTCGGCTACCGATGGTCTGGGCCAGCCCTACCCTCTGCTGCATCTGCAATTGCATCCGCGCAAACGCGAGCAACCCCGTTAGGAAACAGGGCAAATGGCACAGATTCCCAGCCCCAAGCACGTCTTGGCAGGTACAATGGCCGGTCTTTCCCTGCCTTTAGCGAATCGTCTCCATGTCTGAACCCGTGCGCCTGTCCAAACGCCTCATCGAGCAACTCGGCTGCTCCCGCCGCGAGGCCGAGCAGTACATCGAGGGCGGCTGGGTGACAGTCGATGGCGTGGTGGTCGAACAGCCCCAGTTCAAGATTGACGGCCAGCAGGTCGCCCTGCTTCCTGGCGCCCGCGCCGAGGCGCTGGAGCCGATCACCCTGCTGATCAACCAACCTGCCGGTATGGACGCTGAAAGCGCCCGCGCCAGCATTGGCATGGACAACCTTAGCCAAGCCCACAGCCAGGACGTACGGCCGCTGCACGGCCACTTTGCCCGGCTGGCCTGCGTCGCGCCGCTGGAGCGCGGGGCGACTGGCCTGCAGCTGTTCACCCAGGACTGGCGGGTATCCGGCAAGATCGAACGAGACCTGCGCAAGCTGGAGCAGGAATACATCATCGAGGTACGTGGCGAGGCCACCCCGCAAGCGCTGGAGCGCTTGGCCCGGGGCATCACCCGCAATGACCGCGAACTGCCCAAGGCCAAGGCCAGCTGGCAGAACGAGACCCACCTGCGGCTGGCCTTGAAGAACCCCCAGCCCGGCCAGATCAGCGAACTGTGTGCCAGCCTGCGGCTGGAGATCGTCAGCATGCGTCGGATCCGCCTGGGCGGTGTGTCGATGGGCAAGTTGCCCCTGGGCCAATGGCGCTACGTCGCCGTTACCGAACGTTTCTAAGCGATACCGCCGCGCAGCCTGTGCGCGGCATTGAACAGGATTTGCCGCAATGAACCACAACGACGTCCTGCGCAGCGTGCGCTACATGCTCAAGCTCAATGACCCGAAGATCGCCAAGGTCATCGAGTTGTCTGGCTTGGCAGTGTCCACCGAGGCAGTCGCCAGCTACATGAAGAAGGAAGAAGAACCCGGCTTCGTGCGCTGCCCAGATGAGGTCATGGCGCACTTTCTCGATGGCCTGGTGATTCATCGCCGTGGCCGCGATGACAGCCGCCCGCCGCAGCCACTGGAGCTGCCGGTGACCAACAACACCATCCTCAAGAAGCTGCGGGTGGCGTTCGAGCTCAAGGAAGAAGACTTGCACGCCATTCTCAAGTCGGTCAACTTCCCGGTGACCAAGCCTGAGCTCAGCGCGCTGTTTCGCAAGGTCGGCCATGAGAACTATCGCCCCTGCGGCGATCAGTTGCTGCGCAACTTCCTCAAGGGCCTGACCTTGCGCGTGCGCGGCTGAGTGGTCATGCAGCATACGGTCTCGCCCGTCGGCATCGTGCGCTCCTGCTTCAAGGAGAAGTTCGCCATCCCGCGCCAGCCACAGCTGGCCCCGGCTGCGCGTGGCGTGCTGGAGCTGCTGCCGCCGTTCGACCAGGGCGATGCGGTGGCGGGCCTGGAACAAGTCAGCCACGTCTGGCTGTTGTTCCTGTTCCATCAGGCCCTGGAAGACAAACCGCGGCTGAAGGTGCGTCCGCCGCGCCTGGGCGGCAACAAGAGCATGGGCGTGTTCGCCACGCGCGCCACCCATCGCCCCAACGGCATCGGTCAGTCGGTGGTCCGCCTTGAGGGTGTTGAGCCGGGGCGTTTGCTGCTGTCGGGGATCGACTTGCTCGACGGCACCCCGGTACTGGATATCAAGCCGTACGTGCCCTACGCCGACAGCGTCAGCGGCGCCAGCAACCTGATGGCCGACGGCGCCCCTGTGGCGATTGCCGTGGACTGGGCCGACAGTGCCCTGCTTCAGGCAGGCGAGCATGCCCAGCGCCTCGGCGAGCCGCTGGTGGAGCTGATCGAGCAGTGCCTGGCGCAGGATCCTCGTCCGGCCTATCAAGTGCCGCCGGTTGAGCGGGTGTATGGGGTCAAGTTCTGGGATGTGCAGGTGCGCTGGCATTATCCGCAGACCGATCGGATTCGGGTGCTGGAAGTGACGCTCGACTGCTGAGCCTTTCTCAACCGGTCTCATCG